>JAUXAN010000049.1 GCA_030619885.1 bacterium | reverse complement strand
TGGGATTTAACCCATTTGATTTTCAAAGAGATGGACATGATAACACCTTCTTGAAAGGAAGTGTCTCATGATCCATAGAAGCTGTAAAGTAAAGGCATCAAAAACAACGCAAAAGTTGCATAAAATTCGGGAAAGCCCTTTAATTTTCCCTTGACAAGTTTTTCCGAATGGTTATATTTTTTAATCGTTAAATATCATAGGAGGGAATTATGGCATATAGCGAAAAGGTTCAAAACTTTTATCAGAATGAATTGAAAAAAATCTCGGATGGAGGACTCTACAAAGATGAACGGTTCATCCATTCTCCCCAGTCTGCAGATATTAAAGTAGAGTTTCCCGCAGGTTCTGAACTTAAAGAGGTCGTAAATTTCTGTGCCAACAATTATCTGGGTTTATCAAGCCATCCGAATCTGCTTAAAGCAGCAAAGAAAGGCTTAGATGAGAGGGGCTATGGTATGTCTTCGGTCAGATTCATCTGCGGAACCCAGGATATTCATAAAAAGTTAGAAAGAAAAATCTCAGAATTTCTCGGCACAGAGGATACCATTCTCTATTCTTCCTGTATGGATGCCAATGCTGGCTTATTTGAAGGACTCTTAACCCGTGAGGATGTTATCATTTCTGATGAACTCAATCATGCCTCTATCATTGATGGGGTGAGGTTATGCAAGGCTGAGAGGAGAATCTTTAAACATATGGATATGACAGACCTGGAGCGGCAGTTAAAGGATGTCCACGATAAGAGATTCAAAATTATCGCCACAGACGGTGTCTTCTCAATGGACGGCGACATTGCCAAACTCGATGAGATTTGCCCTCTATCTAAAAAGTATGATGCTTTAGTTATGATCGACGACTCTCATGCTACAGGGGTTATTGGCAAGACAGGACGCGGCACCCATGAGTACCGTGGCGTTATGGGTGAACTTGATATCATTACAACAACTCTGGGTAAGGCAATGGGAGGTGCGAGTGGTGGTGCTACATCGGGACGGAAGGAGATTATCGAATTGCTCAGGCAGCATTCAAGACCATATCTTTTTTCCAATACCCTTTGTCCTGTGGTCGTGGCTGCAGCTATTAAAGCTATTGATTTACTCTCTGAGTCCACTGCTTTACGCGATAAATTGGAAAGTAATACCAGATACTTTCGAGAAAAGATGACCGCCCGTGGGTTCGACATCAAAGAGGGTGTCCATCCGATAGTTCCAATAATGCTCTACAATGCCAAACTGGCTCAGAATATGGCAAAAGACCTCTACGATGAGGGTATCTATGTGATTGGATTCTTCTACCCTGTTGTACCAAAAGGTGAGGCGAGGATAAGGGTTCAACTCTCGGCTGCCCATGAGAAAGAGCATATTGATAAAGCAATTAAGGCATTCACAAAGGTCGGCAAGAAATACAACATCTTAGGCAAAGACAAGCAAGAAATCATCGACGCATACGGACTCTGAAATCGAATAAAAAACTACCAAGTATGAGATCGAAAGGCAGCAATTACTTGTATACATTGAAGAGAAAGGGAGGAGGTACACAGGTAAAAATATATGGATGGAGGTGAAACAAACCACCTGAAAAATCGCAATGTTCTTGTCTTATCTTCCACAGTATCCTTAATACTCCTATCTCTCTATTCATGGTATTATCTATTTCCTCTTTACTTGAAGGAGCTGGGGGCAAGCGACCGCGAAGTAGGAATTTCTTATGCTCTGTTTACTTTAGGTTTTACCTTTGCTCAGTGTATAGGCGGATATCTGACGGATCGCTTTGGCAGGAAATGGGTCATCATTTTACCAACTTACTTCTTCCCAATTTTCTATCTTCTCCTTGCCGTTTCAAAGGTATGGTATCTTCCTGTAATATTTTATCTGTTTACAGCAGTCGGTTCTGCGATTCAGATACCCGCTTTCACCTCCATCATAGCAGAATCCACCAAAAGAAAGGGAAAGGCTTTCGGTCTCTTTGAATTCTACATAGCATTGGGCATCGCATTTGGCCCACTCATCGGGTCTGTGTTAATAGACCGCGTAGGAATTCGCACTCTTATCATCTCTACAGCAGTTACCTGTTTAATCGGTGCTATTTTAAGGCATATATTTTTAGTCGAAACACAACAAGTCAAACAGCCAAAAAAAGGGGCTGTAAAGACTTCCTTAAATAGAAATTTTGGACTATTTCTTCTTTCAGGCGCCTTCTTATTTTTAGTCTTCTCCATCTCAATTCACGGACCATTTATGACACTCTTTCAAAAAGAGAGTTTGAAGTTCTCTGAGAGCAGAATCAGTCTTCTTTTCGCTATTGGTGGGATACTCTCAGCTTTGTCGAGTCTTTTAGGCGGAAGTATGACCGACAAATTGGGTGGTAAGAAAATATTAGGTATGAGTGTGTGCCTGCACCCGTTTTTGCTCTTTCTCTGGAGTTCTCTTTCAGGATTTACTCCATTTTTTGTCATTTCTTTTGCCTTTTCCCAGTTCTGTTATATTGCCTATCAGGTAGTGATTACAGACCTGACTGAAGAGGAGACAAGGGGACGGTTGATAGGTATCTTTGGAACGACAACAGGGCTCATAAGTTCATTAGGACCCATAATAGGAATGCAGTTGAAAATTCACTATGGATACAAGGCGCCTTTTTATCTTGCCTTTGGCTTTGGTATCATTTCGTTTCTCATACTCCAATGTGTGAAAGAAAAAAAGTAAGCACCAAATCATGGGGTCAGGCATGAAAAATTGAAAGTTTTAAAAGGGCTTTCAGATCATAACATGGTTATTGACATACCGTCTGATTTCCCTATAATATTGATTATTTATGAGTTGGATTTTAATACTATCTGTGATTATGACTTTTAGCCAGATTCAAAGGATTGATTTGATTGGAAATGAGAAGATTTCAGATGAAAAGATATTGAAGAAAATAAATTTTGAACCAGGCAGTGAAATTGATGAAACAGAGATCGAAAGATGGATAAAAGAAATATTGACTATCTATAAAAATGAAGGTTATTTGAATGCATCGGTCTCTTTCAAAAAAGAAATTAACACTTTGAAATTTTTCATCGTTGAGGGGGAAATTTTCAAAGTTGGAGAAATCGAACTGGAGGGGAATAGATTCTTCTCCGACAGTTACCTGACTTCATTGCTAAGTCTCAAACCAGGAACTATTTTTAAGGAGAATCTGCTCGAGGAAGATGTGGATGTAATATTAAGGAACTATGAAAACAGTGGGTTTCCTTTCAGTAAAATATTTCCACAAAATTTCAAGTTGGATAATAATCGTATCTATTTTAAATTAAAAATCGAAGAAGGTCCACTTATCAGAATAAAGAAGATAGAAGTTGAAGGGAATGATTTTACAAAAGATTATGTAGTCAAAAGGGAGATGCGAATAGAGAAAGGAAGCATATACTCTCAAAGAAAGATTGAAGAAGCGAAGGGAAACTTGCAAAGATTGAACATCTTTGATGTCGAAGCAGTAGAACTCATTCCCACTGAAGGAGGGTGGGTATCACTTCTTGTCAAGATCGTCGAGGGGAGGACAAATTATATACATGGGGTTTTGGGTTATGTTCCGTCAAAAAATGGGAATCCAAACTATACGGGCATAGTGGAATTCATCATTAAAAATCTATTTGGGACTGGAAGGAAGCTATCCGCAAAATGGGAAAGTAAGACAGAACTCTCCAGGACAATCTATCTAAAATATGAGGAACCCTGGGTGTTTGGATTCCCATTGAATGTAGGTGTTGAGTTATATTCGCAGATAGAGGATACTACCTATATATCCAATTCAACTTCGGGATACATAGAAGCGCCATTATTTAAATCTTTGACTTTCAAAACTGAGTTCGGAATAGAGAAAGTTAATACAGAGGACTACAACAGTACAAAGTACAAAGGAAAAATATCCACTTCTGTGGACACAAGGGATGAGATAATGAATCCTAAAAGGGGGATACTATATGATTTCTTTACCGAATACGGCTATAAAAGAATCTCTCCTATCCAACCTATTCCTGATCTTCGAGAGCGCGATAAGGTGGTGAAGATGGGTTTTTCTTTAAACCACTATCTCAACTTTGTGAGAAATTATGTGATTTTTGGCGGTATTGATGGAAGACAGGTCACTTCAACGCACGAGTCTATCGCAGTTGAAGAACAGTTCAAATTAGGAGGGACAAAGACTGTCAGAGGATACAAGGAAGAACAATTTTACGGCTCAAGGATGGTATGGTCAAATCTTGAACTCAGATTCATAACATCGAGAAAGTCAAGGTTATACCTCTTTTTCGATTCAGGCTATCTTGAAAATACAAAAGAAAAAATTATTTATGGCTACGGAGCTGGAGCTGCGATAGACTCTCGACTTGGAATATTCTCCCTAGATTATGGGGTTGGAAGAGATGATAGAATTTATCGGGGCAAGATTCATCTTGGGCTGGGAGCTGAATTTTAAACCACAGATTAACACAAGAAAAATTTCTTGACTAACTCTACAACTCCATACGGATCCCATACGGGGTTTTTTAGAGACCTGTAAGTAGTCTATTGACAACAATAGCTTTGCTTATTAAAATCTTTTTATATGCTCGATTCTGTTATAGAATTTTTGCTCACCTATGCGAAATATTCATATCCTGTGCTGTTCTTTGGTTCTTTACTTGAAACTTTCTTTCCGCCATATCCATCTGATGGGGTCTATGCCTTCTGTGCTTTTTTATCGGGAAAGAATATAATATCTTCCAGACTGATATTTCCGTTAGTGAATGCAGGTAATTATCTTGGTATAATGGCGGTTTTCTTCCTTGGAAAGAGAAAGGTCAGGCCATTTTTTAATAGAAGATGTTATAAAGAAGAGACACTTGCCAAAACTGAAGATTGGTTCAAAAGATATGGGACTAAAGTTATCCTTCTTAATAGATTCATCCCAGGAATAAGGGGACCGCTCTGTTTCTCTGCAGGAGTTTGTAACTACAGCACCACAAAAATGGCTATCTATGCTGGAATCAGTGTCCTTCTCTGGAATGGGTTTCTATTCTATATATACTCATATTTCGGAAAAAATTTTGAAGATATTAAACTGTTTTTAATCAGATATAACTATTTTGCAGTTGCTATTACTTTAGTTTCGATTGTTGTATTTATCTTATGGAGAAGACATGAAAAGTTGCATAAAAAGGTTTAAAGTAGTCAGTAATGAAGAAGTGAAGGAAAATTTCTACAAATTGAAGTTCCTTGCACCTGAGATTTCCAAACTGTCAGAGCCGGGACAGTTCGTCCATATTAAAGTTTCTGATTCTTTAGACCCTCTGCTCAGAAGGCCGTTCAGTATTTTCGATGTTTCAGACGATGGTTTTGAGATATTATACAAAATAGTTGGCAGGGGGACAGAAGTTTTGAAAACTGTAATGCCAGGTGACGACCTCGATGTATTTGGTCCTCTTGGCAATGGATACAAAACTGTGCAGGGTAAAAAACCTGCAATCGTCGCAGGAGGGGTTGGTATCGCCTCTCTATTTGCCTATGCAAAATCGGTTAGGAAAAAAAGTCCTCTGGTATTCATAGGTGCAGAAACTGAATCGAATTTACTATGCGACGATGAACTGAGAAGTATCGGTATCGAGGTATTTACATCTACAGAGGATGGTTCTGTAGGTTACAGAGGCGTTGTAATAGACCTCTTTATGAGGGTTATGGAGAGAAGGTCTGAAATGGATAAGATAGCAATCTTTGCCTGCGGACCTGTAGGTATGATGAAAGAAATTTGCTCTCTCTCAAAGAAAAGGAATATTCCTTCACAACTTTCTCTTGAGAGTTATATGGGGTGTGGACTGGGGGTCTGTCTCGGATGTGCCGTTCGCTCTACTGATGGTGGATACAGAAGGGTATGCAAAGATGGACCTGTTTTCAGTGTAGATGAGGTGATACTGTGACTGACATATCTGTCAAAATAGGAAACCTACGACTCAAAAATCCAGTGATGGTCGCTTCAGGGACATACGGATATGAGTATGCCGACTTCGTTGATGTTTCAAAATTGGGTGGTATAGTAGCAAAATCTATCACATTGAATCCAAAACAGGGGAATCCGCCACCAAGAATATACGAGACCCCCTGCGGGATGCTGAACACAATCGGATTAGAGAATGTTGGGGTGGAGGGGTTTTTAAAAAAGAAACTGCCGAAATTTAAAAAGTTGAGGACCAAAATAATTGCAAGTATAGCTGGGAGTACAGTTGACGAATATCCAAAAGTTGTGCGTAGACTTGAAAGAAGTGGCATTGATGGGATAGAAATAAATATATCCTGTCCCAATGTAAATGAAGGTGGAATGTTATTCGGACAGGACCCGAAGACTGCTTACAGCGTAATATCTTCGGTTAGAAAAGTCACAAAGTTGCCTTTGATTGCAAAACTGACACCAAATGTGGGAGATATATCTATTATAGCGAAGGCAGTAGTGGAAGCTGGATGTGATGCAATTTCAGTGATAAATACAATCGTTGGAATGGCGGTAGATATAGAAGATAGAAGACCTGTATTATCAATGATAACAGGAGGGCTGTCAGGTCCTGCGATAAAGCCAATCGCTTTGCATTATGTCTACAGCTTATACAGAGAGGTTAAAGTTCCAATAATAGGAGTTGGAGGGATAGCCACTGCGAAGGATGCGTTGGAATTCATCATCACAGGTGCAACCGCAGTTCAAGTCGGTACAGCGAATTTCATAAACCCTAAAGTTTCAATAGAAATAGTGGATGGTATTAAAAAATATTGTGTGGAGAAAGCCGTTAAAAAGATAGGAGAATTGGTTGGCAGTCTAAAATTATGATAAAGGGACCATTATCCGATATAGGTATTACTACCTTGCTTAAGACATAAAATTCAACAGCGAATTTGATGCCACAACGGTGCACTTCCTTTTTCTGAACATTTCCCAAAATTTAGCCATAAATGTCTGTAAGGGTATATAAACCAGTGAGTTAAGAAAATTAAAATCTGTGTTAATCTGTGGTTGGTTTTCCCTTGACATCTTGAACCATCTATAGCATAAGGAATTTCGTGAGAGTACTTAGTCGCCCCGCCTTGAAATTACTCACCAATGAGGCAATAGAGAAAATTATCGGTGAAGCAATGAGTATCCTTGCAAAAATTGGGGTCCTTGTAGAAAACGATGATGGACTCAACTTATTGAAAGAAGCAGGAATGAGGGTAAAATTATCACAAAAGAGAGTGTATATTACAGAAGAATTGGTGAGTGATTGTCTGAAGACCGTGCCTTCTTCTATAAAAGTATACGATCGGGATGGGGACGAGACATTGAAACTCGGGGGAGATAATGTCTATTTCGTGCCGGGCTCATCTGCACTGTTTTTCCTGGATTCAAATGGAAAAATAAGAAGACCTGACACAAAAACTTATATTAACTTTATAACCCTGACAGACTGTCTCCCCTATATAAAGGGTCAGTCTACAGCCCTCATCCCATCCGATGTGCCTGAGGATATTGCAGATAGATACCGACTCTATCTATCGTTAATCTATGGTAGAAAACCGGTTGTCACAGGTACATTCAAAAAAGATAGTTTTGCCCCTATGCTCAAGATGCTTATCTCTGTTAGAGGGAATGAGACCGAACTGAGAAAGAAACCTTTAGCCATCTTCGATGTCTGTCCATCACCCCCTTTGAAATGGAGTGATTTGACCTGTCAGTGTCTTATCGACTGTGTACGCCATGGCATCCCTTCGGAATTCGTCTCTATGCCACTCGCAGGTGCTACAGCACCTGTTACACTCTATGGTTCAATCGTTCAGCATACAGCGGAGAACCTCTCTGGAGTGGTCATATCACAGTTGGCTTCACCGGGCTCATCCGTAATCTACGGTGGTTCACCAGCGATATTCGATATGAGATATGGAACTACCCCAATGGGTGCCGTTGAGACTATGATGATAGATTGTGCATATAATCAAATTGGGAAATATCTCGGTATGCCTACCCATGCCTATATGGGACTGTCAGATTCAAAGGCCATCGACACACAGACAGGTTTCGAATCCGGAATATCAACAATACTCGCATCCCTCTCAGGGATAAATGTGGTAGCAGGAGCAGGAATGCTCAACTTCGAAAATTGCCAGAGTTTAGAAAAATTGGTGATAGATAATGAGATCTGCGGAATGGCATACCGACTGCTCGAAGGGGTCAAAGAGAGGGACGAGGTCAAAACCGAAGCGGTACTTCACAAATGTCTCGAAAAATCCAGCTTTCTCTCACACCCAACGACGCTTGAATGGTTTAAAGAAGAACAATTTATCCCCACTGATATAATCGACCGAATGGATAAAGAAACATGGGAGAAAAGAGGGAGAAAACTCTCTCTCAACAGGGCAAAAGAGAAGGTTAAGAAAATCCTTCATACCTGCCGGCCGAACAGGATAGATAAAGATAAAGAGAAAGAATTAAAGAAAATTATTCACTCAACATCTTTTATAAAAGCTATCTTGCCTAAAAGAAGATAGTACCACGTACATTCCTTTCCATCTTCCCCTCTTCCACCAGTACGGGTCATGATGAACAAAAATTTTGTTGACAAGATGTAACTTTAATGTTATATTAATCTAACTGATGAGAATATTGGTCACAGGTGGTGCAGGCTTTATAGGTTCTCACCTTGTTGATGAACTCTTGCGTAAAGGTTATGAGGTGTTCATCGTTGATAATCTTTCAACAGGTAAAAAAGAGAATATCAACAGCAAGGCAAATTTCTACAAAAGCGATATTAGAAAACCAAATTTGGGAAAGATTTTTGCCGAAGTAAAACCTGACTATGTCTTTCACTTCGCTGCTCAGATTGATGTGAGAAAATCGGTTTCAAATCCTCTTTTTGATGCTGAAAATAATATTTCAGGGACTATCAATCTTTTAGAACGGTGTAAAGAGTTTAAGGTAAAAAAAGTCATCTTTGCATCTTCGGGCGGAGTCATATACGGTAAGAAGAGAGACCTGCCTGCAATTGAAGATATGGTTCCAAATCCATTCTCTCCATACGGAATATCAAAACTCTGCTGTGAATATTATATGAAATATTATTCGCTATGGCATGGTATGAATTGCACATCACTCAGGTTCTCAAATGTTTATGGTCCCAGACAGAACCCGTATGGAGAGGCAGGGGTTGTGGCTATATTCATTCGTAATATTTTAAATGGAGAGAGACCATCCATTTTTGGTGACGGTGAGCAAATAAGGGATTACATATTAGTTAACGATGCCGTCAGTGCGAGTATTTCATGTATTGAAAAGGGGGATAACGAAATATTCAACATTGGAACAGGTGTCCCAACCTCTGTAAATAGACTTTTTAAAATTTTGAAATCGAACTTGAATTTTGAAGGCGAACCTGAATATAAACCGAAAAGACCTGGTGAGTTGTATAAAAACTATCTGAACTGTGAAAAAGCAAAAAAGGAAATCGATTTCAAACCACAGGTTTCTTTAGAATATGGAATCAGATACACTATAGAGTGGTTCAAGAAAGAAAAATGGTAAATGTAGCAGTAATAGGTACAGGTGACTGGGGACCCAATCTGGTGAGAAATTTCTATCAATTGAGTAACCTCAAAATCGTCTGTGATATAGATGACAAGAATCTCTTCAAGATACAGAATAGCTATTCTAATGTGAAGGTTACAAAAGATTCGAACGAAATTTTTAACTCTGAAGATTTAAATGCAGTCTGTATCGCAGTATCGACTGAGCATCATTACAAACTTGCAAAACGGTCTCTTCTTTCAGGAAAACATACATTCGTCGAGAAACCTCTCTGTCTTTCATCTAAACACAGTAAGGATCTGATTGAGACCGCAAATAAGCAAAACCTCGTGTTAATGGTTGGCCATCTTCTTCTCTACCATCCTGTTGTAAGAAGACTCAAGTCTTACATTGAAGATGGAGAATTCGGCGATATACAATACATATACTCTACCCGCGTCAATCTGGGACAGGTGAGAAAGACGGAGGATGCATTGTGGGAGTTTGCACCTCATGATATTTCTGTTATACTCTATCTACTCGACTCAAAACCCGATTATGTCACCGCTGTAGGCGAAGCTTATCTTCAACCCAATATCTGCGATGTCGTTTTTTTAACTCTTCGCTTTCCCAATAAGGTGATGGCTCATATCCATGTATCCTGGCTCGACCCACGCAAGATAAGGAAAATGACAGTAGTTGGAAATAGAAAGATGGGCGTATTCGATGATATGGAACCACAGGAAAAATTGAGAATATATGATAAAGGGATTGACTTCAAACCTTCCTTTACACCATATCAGGAATCTTTATCTCTTCGAGTAGGTGACATATATATACCAAAAGTCGCTTCAGGAGAACCCTTGAAGATCGAGTGTCAGCATTTCATAGATTGCATAAGAGAAAAGAAAAAACCAATATCGGATGGAGAGAATGGACTTGTGGTTGTAAAAATTCTGGAGAGTGCTGGAAAATCTTTGAAAAGTGGTGGAAAGCCGGTCAGGTCTCATCTATGAAATATTATCAATCTGGAGAGGTGTCCGAGTGGTCTAAGGAGCACGACTGGAAATCGTGTATCTCGAGAAATTGGGATCGTGGGTTCGAATCCCACCCTCTCCGGTAATGTAAAAATAAGGACGCAGATGAACCCCGTTAGAAAATTTGTTTATAAGGTGAAAGGAAATAATTCATTTGGTTTCCTCCTTTCTAACGGGGTGAACGCAGATTTTTAGAATTTTAAATATAAAGACATAACCGAGAAGTAGAGAACAGGCATGCCTGTTCTCTTAAATCTGCGGTTATCTGTGAGAATCTGCGTTCCATTAAAATATTTTGAATAGATAACATGTTAAAAAGGATGTACAAAAAAGTTATCTTGTTTATTTTTATACTTCCCGTAATTCTCTGTTTTGTCTCTAAAGAGAACGGGTATGAGAAACAGAGAAAGGATATGGTGGAACATCAGATTAAGGCAAGGGGGGTGAAAGATGAGCGGGTAATTGGAGCGATGTTAAAGGTTCCACGCCACCACTTCGTTCCTTTAGACCAAAGGAAGAATGCATACTCAGACTCCCCACTTCCTATCGGAGAAGGACAGACCATATCCCAACCATATATAGTAGCCCTTATGACAGAATTATTGAAGCTAAAAAGCAGCGATAAAGTTTTGGAGGTAGGAACTGGCTCAGGCTATCAGGCTGCAATCTTGGCTGAAATTGTAGATGAAGTGTATACGATTGAGATAATCCCAACATTAGCAAAACGGGCGGACTCAACATTGAAAACACTCGGTTATGAAAATATCAAAGTCAAGTCTGGAGATGGATATTTGGGGTGGGAAGAATATACACCCTTTGATGCAATAATCATAACTTGTGCACCGCCTTACATTCCAAAGCCCCTGATTGACCAGTTAAAACAAGGGGGAAAAATAGTTGTGCCTCTGGGTGAAGAGTGGAAAGCCCAGATACTTACCCTCATAGAAAAAGTGAAAGGTGGATTAAAGATAACACCGATAGAATATGTTCGTTTCGTTCCAATGAAAGGGAAGATAGAGGAGGAAAAATGATTATGAAAGAACTTGCCTGTACAATTCTTCCACTTCTTTAGCAACATTGTCCCATGAATATCTTAGAGAAAATTTCCTTCCACTTAGAGAGAGCCTTTTTTTAAGGTCTTTATTTTTCAATACTTTAATTATAGCCTGCGCCATATCTTGCGGGTCTTTCGGGTCCATAAAAATTCCATTGAAACCGTCTTTTACTACCCGGTCATATCCTGAAATTTTGGAAGCTACAACAGGTGTACCAGCAGCCATTGCTTCGAGGAGAACGATTCCAAATGTCTCTCCACCTATTGCAGGCGAACAATAGAGGTCACAGGAAACATAATAACGGGGAAGCATTTCAGCGGAAACAAAGCCTACGAATTTCACCCCAGAACCTGCTTTTCTTTTATACTGTTCAGCCGATGGTCCACTTCCTACAACTATCAATTCTACATCTGGTATCTCTCTCTTTATGAGAGGAAATGCATCCAAAAGGTGGTCGAACCCCTTTCTTGGGTCGAGCCTTCCTACGAATAGAATCTTTGGATTTGGAGAGGAAATTTCAGACACAGGAGGTAGCTTTGGATTGAATCGTTTAACATCGATTCCATTCGGTATGATTCTGTAATTCCCTGGAAAATGCGGGTAGAGCACTTCACGGGCATACTCGGATACACAGATGAGTCCATCTATCCTCTTAAACTCTTTTTTAAAAAAAAGTTTTGCAACGGTATACCAGTTGAAATTGGTAAAGGCCGTATGAAAAGTAGCAAAATTTTTTGACTTTGAGTAGTGGAGGGCAAGGAATGGCAGATTTGGTACTAAAGGTCCATGTGTATGGACAATATCGAATCTATTTTTTCGAAAAAAATTTCTCACCAAGATTGGTAGTTTCTTGTCAAAGGTGAGGGTGATTGTGGCGAGGTTTCCCGGAAGTAACATTATCCTGCCGACACGTATTACATCTGGGTAATGGTTATTTTTTCCATAAGATGCGGTAAGGATTACGACTCTGTGCCCCAATTTTCTCAAAGATTGTGAGAGGTGGTGGAGATGCTCAGATACACCCCCGGGATGGGGATAGTATGCATCAGAAACCATGCAGATTTTCATACAAAAAGTCTACATATGCATCAGAGTTTTGTCAATAACATGTTAATAGGACGCAGATTTCCGCAGATAACCGCAGATTTATTTCCGTAGGGCAAACCTTTAGGTTTGCTTTTGTTATTTGTCCCTACGGATCCGCACGGGTGTTTTTAGACATTATTTGAGTTTATTGTGCCGAAGGGGGGAGTTGAACCCCCATGGAGTTTTAGCTCCAACGGATTTTGAGTCCGCCGCGTCTGCCAGTTCCGCCACTTCGGCTCAGTTTGATTTACCAATAAAACACAAAACTTGTCAAGAAAAATCAACCTATCTCTGGATCCGTTCTGTCATCCGCAAATATATTCTTTCCTTCTATTCC
Source organism: bacterium (assembly GCA_030619885.1). Taxonomy (GTDB): domain Bacteria; phylum Hydrothermota; class DG-26; order JAUXAN01; family JAUXAN01; genus JAUXAN01. The sequence goes on along the minus strand of JAUXAN010000049.1, from coordinate 5,226 downwards.
CCTGTTCATCACACGGTGATATGCACCCTTATAAGTTACCCTCGCTATCCTCATATCTTTATCTTACACCCAAGCATCATAGAGTCACAGAGTCAAGCAGCGTCCCCAAACTCTTCAAACTCTCTTACTACTTTTTCCTTGACAAATTCGGAGAATTTTCTTAATATGCTGATACTGATATGCCGATTTATGAGTATATATGCGCCAATTGCAACGATAGATTTGAACTGTTTCTATTATCAAGAAATGAAAAAGTAAGTTGTCCAAAATGTAGGAGCAAAAAGGTTAAAAGGATTCTCTCTGCATTTGGTATAAGTGGTTCTGCATCCACCGATGCGAATAGTTCCGCATGTTCAACATGCTCTACAAAAGTTTGTTCTACCTGTGGGAGTAGTTAATTAGTAAAAAGGGTCACAGACCCGTATGGGAGGTAGTTATGAAAAAGTTTTTGTTTACTACTTTTGTCATCTTCTCATTTTCTCTGTTGAATGGAGAAGATGCGAGCTTAAATTTCATCATCGGCACGGTAGAGATAAAAGAGGGAGTCAGTTGGAAACCAGCAGAGTTGAATCAGAAAGTAAAAGAAGGTGATGTGTTGAGAACTGGCATAGATTCCCAGGCTGAGATTTTGTTTGAGGATGGGAATATAGTTAAGCTAAGAGAGAATACGAAGTTGAAGTTGACAAAGGCAAGAATAGATTCCATAACAGGCAGTAGAAAGACCACTGTAAAGAATCTGCTCGGTGGCATTCTTGGGAAAATAGTCTCCTTCGCCAGAGGCAGAGATGCGTTCTATCTGACTTCAGAAGTGAGTGTGGCTGGTATACGAGGAACCATTGTGGCATCTGAGGTAGGGTTGAATAAGACTTCTGTAATATCAGTTTTAGAAGGTGAGGTCGAGGTGAAAGCTATAGGAATCGATGCACCATCGGTTATGGTGAAAGCAGGAGAGAAGACTACCGTAAAGAGAGGAAAACCACCATCCGAACCTGTGGAACTTTCGGATGAGGAGGTGAAAGAACTGAGGCAGTGGGCAGGCATAAAGGAAGAAGTACCACCACCTGAAAAGGAAGAAGAAGCTATAGAGAAAGGTGAAGTGCCTCCTGAAAAGAAAGAAGAAGCTCCTGTAAAGGCAGAGCCCAAGGCAAAAAGACCCTTCTCCGTAAATGGCGCGATAGGAACCGCAGTGATTGAAGATAATATATATAACTCAATAAGTTTGAGACCAGAAATCCCACTTGGAAAACTTGCGATCGTACTCGATTTGACTTTTTACTTCGACTCGGACCAGAAGCTACGCACAGAGGACTGGAACAGTGCAGATGATATTTTAGATAAGATATATTATATAAGATATGGTAGAAAGGGTGACCCCATCTTCGGTCAGATAGGCGCACTTCCCTATGTAACCTTCGGCAATGGGTTGATAATTGACAACTATTCGAATACAGTGGAATATCCATCGATAAAGAGAACAGGATTCGTTCTTGGAACAACATACAAAAATGTCAAAACTCAAATTATGGTCGGCGACCTCGGGAATCCTGCACTTTTAGGAGGTAGAGTAGTCCTTTCGCCTTTGAAAAATTTTGATATTCCAGTGATAAAGAATATAGAAGTAGGTGCTACTGCAGGTTATGATATGGACCAATATTCCAATTTGTTGGATAGAGATGACGATGGATACCCGGATCCATTTGACGATTTTCCTGATGATAAGAATAAATATAAGGATACAGACGGTGATGGATGGGACGATTTCGAAGATATAGATGCCGATGGTGATAATGAACTTGATTGGACTCACGGCGGCAACGACTCCATTGTAGTTTTACTGCCTGAGCCGTTCAAATTACCGGATGAGAAACGGACTATTTTAGTCTATGGTGGTGATATAACCTTGCCACTATTTTCAACCGATCTCGTATCAATAAGAACTTATGCCGATTTTGCCCGGATACAGGATTATGGCTACGGGATAGCAGCCCCTGGGGTTGGCATAAGAGTGGGGCCTGTAAATTTCAAAGCAGAATACAGACAGTCAAAGGATAAATTCTTATACGGATACTACGATAGGCTCTATGAAAAGAATAAGGCAATCTTAGTTGTAAAGGACGATAGCAGTTATGCCTACACAAAAGAAGATGAACTGAATAGTGTCCTCCCTTCATTGAGTGGATTTCTTGCTGGGATAGGTGTGAATTTGTTCAATCTCCTCTTTTGTGAAATCACATATCAGGATTTGAGAAGTGAACAGTATGAAGAAGGAAAGAATATCTACGGAGAAGTGGCTCTTCTTGCCGGCATTCCAAAAGTTAGAAATATCAAGACCTACTACTCACAGAAGAATGTAAAAAACTTGTTTGAACTCAAAACGGATGATACGATAGTAGGAGTGAATGCGGAACTCCTCTTGGGTTCAAATCTAAGTCTATTAGTGGCTTACAGAGAGACCTACATAGATAGAGATGGCAATGGCAAGATAGAAGGGAGTGCGGAGACGAATCGTGAGACGAATGTCTCGATTGGGTTTCAACTATTTTAAGTTCTATGCATATAATTAAGAGTGAAGAAGGGGAAGTATTCGACATTGAACTGGAAGAAGACCTTCTAAAAAAGAACAGAGAGATTGCAGATAAAAACAGGGAGACACTGGACAGCCATAAGGTTCTGGCGATAGATGTGATGGGGTCTATAGGTTCAGGAAAGACATCGCTTATCGAAAAACTAACAAAAAGTTTAAAAGACAGATATAGAATATCGATGATTGCAGGTGACTTGACGACTACCATAGATGCTGATAGGATTCACAGAAATGAAGTGGAGGTAACACAGATAAATACAGGTAAGGAATGTCATCTCGATGCGAATTTGATCAAAAAAGCATTGAACGAATTGGACCTTGAAAAGACTGACCTTTTATTTATCGAAAATGTTGGCAACCTTATATGTCCTGCCGAGTTTCCACTCGGTTCGCATAAGAGGGTAGTGGTAATATCTGTGAGCGAAGGCCCTTATATGGTGGTCAAACACCCGTATATCTTTATTGACACCGATCTGGTAGTGATAAATAAGATAGACCTTGCATCATCTATGGATGTATCACCTGAAAATCTCACAGAGGATGTTGCAAAGATCAAACCCGATGTTAAAGTGGCCAAAACCAATTGCAGAACAGGAGAAGGGATTGGCGATGTGATAAGGGGATTAGAGTTGTAGATGCACGAATTTTCCACTGCAGTTGCGATAACAGAAAATGTATTGAACTCGGCAAAGAGGGCGAGAGCGAAAAAGATATTGAGTATCCGTCTGGAAATAGGTGGTTTGACCCTTTTGAATGCCGAACAAGTCAAATTCTGGGTTATGGAGGGGTTGAAAGAGACTATCGGTGCTGAATCCAGGGTAAAAATTGAAAATATAAATCCAGAGATATTATGTAAAAATTGTGGGTACATAGGTGATTTGCATTTTATGGATGACCCGACTTATCATCTCTCTCTGCCACTTTTTACCTGTCCTCAGTGTAATTCCTCCAAGATAGAGATAAAAAAAGGGAAGGAGTGCGTAATAAGGGATATTCAGATTCTAAAATGAAATGTAGGGAGATTATATCCGTATGTATGAAACAGAAGAAAAACCTGAGCGAGTACTGTTAGTCGGGGCAGTCATATCCCCTAATAACAGGTGGGATGAAGCATCATCTTTGGATGAACTCGCACAACTTTCAAAGACTGCAGGGGTTGAGGTCGTAGAAAAAATCATTCAGATAAGAGGAAAGGTCGACCCCGCATATCTTATAGGAAAAGGAAAAGTATTGGAGATTAAAGACCTCTGTTCAAGGTATGATATTGATGTCGTAATATTCGATGCTGACCTCTCACCTGCTCAGGGAAGAAATTTAGAGAATCTAATTGGCAAGAAGATAATAGACAGGACAGAATTGATAATGGAAGTCTTTGCCCAGCATGCCAGTAGTAAAGCAGCAAAACTTCAAGTCGAACTCGCTCAACTCAACTATAGATTTCCAAGGCTAACAGGAAAGGGTATACTCCTGTCACGATTGGGAGGCGGAATAGGAACGAGAGGGCCTGGAGAGAAGAAATTAGAAGTCGATAGAAGAAGAATAAACAGCAGAATCGCACATCTTAAAAAAGAATTAAAGGATATCGAAAGAACCAGAAATATTCAGAGGAAGAGAAGAAAAAATTTATTTACTGTTGCCCTTGTGGGGTATACCAATGCAGGCAAGTCTACAATTATGAATGCGCTCACTGATGCAAGTATGAAAGTCAGTAGTGGATTATTTACAACACTCGACCCAAGAACGAGGATAATGAAGATGGATGGAAATAGGCAGTTTCTTCTAACCGACACTGTTGGATTTATAAAGAATCTTTCACACCATCTTATCGCTTCATTCCATTCAACCTTAGAGGAAGCAGTGGAGGCGGATTTAAGGCTTCATATTGTAGATGTGAGCAATTCTCTCTATTCAGAACAGATTAACGAAGCGAACAAAGTTCTCGAAGAGCTCGGCTGTCTCGATAAACCAACCATTTTAATATTCAATAAGATAGACAGAGTAGTAAGTAACGGTCTACTCCACAGGTTAAGGTCAGATTACAGAGAGGGTATCTTCGCCTCTGCAATCGAAGGCACCGGTGTGGATGAGGTAAAAGAAAAGATTATAGAGTATCAAGCATCTTCCATAACTACACCTGTGCCGTAGTTCCACTCCTCGTTGGAGAGGTTCTCTGAAGTTATTAAATCTCCGTGACTTGCGATATTTTGGACCTTGCCTTTTGTATATTCATTTCTAATTTTTTCTCATTTTCTTGATGAAATTTTTGACATGCGAGCTGCTTTTGGTATTTTTACTCTTAAAATTGCTGTAACCCTTTGGTTTTCAGGAAGTTTTGAGAACCGTCACTATTAAAACCGTCTACATTTTTCTCTTGACTTTTTAAAATCAATTCTTATGGATTATGTAATGCTTTCTATTTCTGATGCACAGAAACTTCTCGATTTAAGCCTCTGTAAAGGTGACAAACTCACAAAACCTGTGTGTGGAGTAACCATAGCAGACAATATGGCAAATATGCTTGAAGATATTGACGCTGTTGGTAATAACCTCGTTGATACCGATGGTGGTCTCGGTAGTCCAACTATCAGAATAAAAAAGATGATGGTGAGTGGAAAATGAAAGAGATAATTAAAAAGGTAAAA
>JAUXAN010000038.1 GCA_030619885.1 bacterium | reverse complement strand
AATCCTTTTTCATTGCCTTCTTTCACCCTCGACATTATTACCTCGACCAAATCCTCATTCGAGAGCGTCTTAATCGCCTCCCTGATCATAGCTGCCATCCTGTCGGTCTCCGCCTCCTTCCCAACCATCCTCTTTTTCACTGAAGGGGAGAGCGAAGCCACTATCCTCGAAAAGACAAGGGAATGTTCACGAAGACCCTCCTCCCCATACCTCTCTACTATCGAGGATGAGACAGAATCAAGACCTTTAAATACCTTATCCGCCTTGGTATCTTCACTATCGCCCTCTTCTACACCACATACTTCACTCAAAAATTCTGAAGATTGAAATTTTTCATCCTCATCCAATGCTCCGCTTTTACCTGCAAATGTATTTAAGAAAAAATCCGAATCGAATTTTACAGCTTCTGCACCTTTTCTGGATACTAAGCCAAATTCTAATTCATTAAGAACAATATCTGTAACTTTTTTCTCAAGAAGCATATCAGATATATCTTCATATTTGGCAACTTCACGAGGGGTAGACGCCAGAACATTGAAGAATGCTTTCACATCCACTTCGCTACAGGAAAGATTTATCGTTACACTCTTAACGCCAATTTTAGAAAAGTTCTTAAGAAGCGTCTGAACAACGGGTACCCTTTCAGCATCGATTCTGTCTTCTTCCACAATAATAGTGTTCTCCAGAAAATAGAGTGAGATTTCCGGTATATTCTCGGGAAACTCTGCTATGATATCGAGCATCTCCCTAACCGCCCTAGTCATCGTAGGGTGTCCTTCAGGGTAACTTATTGCACAGTTCACACCAATCCCCATACGTTTTACAAACTTTTCTATCAGTTTCTTATCTATCATAATTCAATCTCGCACAAGTTCATATCCTGTAATCAGATTCTCCCCCTCTTTCTTTTTAAATTTTTTGAACTGAAATTCATCTTTAGAGGAGTTATAAGCACCTTCCCCCAAAAGTGTCATACCGCCCTCAGCTACCTCCTCAAGCAATGAGGCTTGCTCAACTGGCCTGCCGAGCACCATATACTCATATTGCGATTCCTTACCAACTTTATCAACACCAACTATTCCCCTATCTATCCCTATCCTTATAGAGATCCTATCAGAAACATCTCTCACGATTTTCTTCACATCAAAATTAGACAAAAATTCGTGGATCTCAATAGCTGTTGATATGGCTCTACGAGAGTCGCTCTTTCGGAAATCGTGCAACCCATACAGAATCATCACCTCATCTCCAATAAGTTTGTTCACCATCCCTCCATATTTCTTAGCCAGCATTCCAATCTTTCCAAAACAGGCAGTCAGAAGGTCTGTTATCTGTTCAACATCTAGTTTTTCAGAGATTCCTGTGAAATTGACAATGTCTCCAAAAAGAACGGTAAGCATCTTTTTCTCCTTCCCCTCCACTTCTTTCAGGTGCGCAATAATGGTTCCGCAACCGGAACAGAATTTCGCATCTTCTTTGCTTAAAAAACCACACTCAGGGCATCGCATCTTTATTTTTATAGAGGCTATAAACTTCCTTAATTTCTTCTGAAGAGGTAAAATAGTTCAGTACATCCTTATCCGTAATTCTCTCTTTCAAGTCATCGATTATGAATACCGCCTTCCCGAGCATCTCTTTAGCCTTATCGATCTTCCCATTTGCAAAATATACCTTACCAAGAGCAGCGTAACTCTTCCATACAAGAGATGGAGAACCGACTGAGTTAGCTAATGAGAGGGCATCTTCTGCATATTTAACCCCTTTTTCTCTCTTCAAACCTGAAAGAACCATAAGAATGATTGTTTCAAACCTTTTACTCCCTATCTTTTTTGCTATATCCAAACTTCTCATACAGAAATCTTCCGATTCTTTCTGTTTATCCATTTTATAATATAAAACCCCAAGCCAGGCCAGTATATAGCACTCGGCCCCTTTTGACCAGATCTCTTTCACCTGTTCCAGTGCGATCAGAAGGTCCCTTTCCGCCTCTTCGTACTTTTTTAATGAGAGATTAACAATTCCTGTATCGGCTTTTGCTCTTATTTGGAGCAATCTGTCACCTATCTTCGATGCCATATTTTGTGCATCGGTTAACAACTCGATGGCTCCCTCATAGTTACCAATAGACCTGTAAAGAGAACCGAGAACGGACTTCAGTTCTGTTTCATACCTTACATTTTTTATTTCTTTGGCAAGATCAAGTCCATAAGTGTAATATTCGAGCGACGCTTCATAGTTTCCCGTCTGTTCCTGCAACATCCCGATATTCTTCACTGCATTGATCTGACCCTGCTTATCATCGAGTCCTTTAAGGATATTGAAGGATTGGTTGTAGTAGAGAAGGGACTGGAAGAAGTTCCCTGAAACATTATAGACGAGACCCAAACCGGACAACACATTTGCCTCACCCAGTCTGTGCCCATATTTTCTATCTATTTCAAGGGACTCGTTAAACTTCTCAATAGCATCCTCATAATTCCCTAAACGAATGTTAATCATACCTACTCTTTCTACACATTTAGCCTCGCCTTCCGAATTGTTATTCTCTCTGTAACGGACAAGCGCTCCTTCATTAGCGAGTACAGCCTCTTTATAATCTCCTGTAAGTTCATATATCTCGGCCTTTTTTACTAAGATTTCAGTCTCTTTCTCCATATCTCCACCAATTTTAGTGAGCGATTCTTCTGCCTGTTCATAGTAAGTTAGAGCACCAAGATTCGCATAGAGTGACTTTAATTTACCCCCTGATAGAATCATATATTCAGTTGCCTTTTTGAAATTCTCTCCTCGATAGTAATGATGGGCAAGCAATTCATAGTAATCCCCCAGATTCTCCCTGTAAATGGTTTCGAGCACTTCTCCAGTCCTGTTATGCAACTCCTTTTTTCGCTTGAGCAGAAGGGTATCGTAGGCAATCTCCTGGACACTTGGATGCATGAAGGAATACCCTCCATCTCCTTCAATGATGAATCCAAGGTCGTCAAGCCGTATCAGATCTTCATCCACTTCTTTTTCCATAATTCGGGATAATACCGTAGGTGAAAAATCTCTGCCCAGCACTGATGCGTATTGCAAACTCTTCTTCAATTCACTTCCCAGCTCATCAAGTCTCTCCATCACCACACCATAGATACTATCTGGGATTTCAAGTGAAGAAAAGTGTGCAATATCCTTACCCCGTATATTCTTCAGGAACTCTTCAATAAATAGGGGATTGCCGTTGGATTTCTCGACGATCGCATTCATCAACTTAAATGGCAGTTCTACATCTTTGATACCTTCCAAGATCAATTCTTCGCTCTCCTTTTTTGATAGTCCGTTCAGTTCTATTATGACAAAGTTTTCCAATTTAGAAATTTCTTCTTTAAACCGTCGACGGGATGTGAGGAGGAAAAAAATCGGATATGATTTTAATTCCGAAGTTAAATAATCCAGAAGTTCATAAGATGATTTATCTATTCCCTCGAAGGTTTCAAATATCATCACAATTAGTCTCTTCATACTCATACTGGATAATATATTCTTGATCACCACAAACAACTGATTTTTCCTCTGCTGTGGATCGAGGGATGAGAGGAGTTTTTCTGCTGATTTGACAGAAAATAGATACTGAATAATGGGGATTCCGAATCCAAGTTCTTCATCTAATCCGAGGAGTTTCTCACTTATAATTTTTCCTCTCTCCTCATCTGACCCACTTCCAACATCAAGCATGCTGCCCAAGATGTCTAAAAACACCTTATATTGTTTTGATGTTCCTGGAGAGTAACATTCGCCCTCATAGGCTCCTACATTTGCCATTTCAACAATACGGTTTTTGAATTCGGTCTTCAGTCGGCTCTTACCGACGCCACCATCTCCAACCACACCAACAACTTTACAACTGCCTGAACAAACCTGCTTGAACAATGATTCCAAAAAGGCAAGCTCCTCTTCGCGGCCTACAAACGGTAGTAACTCGACTTTGGCCTCTTTATGCCCAAGTAGATGAAATATGGAGATCAATTCTTCCTTACCCCTTACCTTCTGTGGAAGTAGTTCCTCGAAATCGAATTCTCTGCTTGCCAGACTTCTGGTCCTATCACCGAGCAGAACTTGGCCTTCTATTGATATCTCTTCTATTCTCGAAGCCAGATTCACCGCATCACCGATGACCGTAAAGGTCTCTCCAAGTTTTCCAAAATAGACCAATCCTGTATTCACTCCTATCTTCAGTCCAATCCCCTCGGGTACCCTTTTATTGATCTTTTCGTTCCATCTATCAACGACTTTTTGCATTTCAATGGCGGAGTAGACCGCTCTTGTTGGATCATCATCATGTGCATATGGGGCACCAAAGAGGACCATTACACGATTGTTTCTAATGAACTTATCGATTGTGCCTCCAAAACTATGAACTACCTCCTCCAATTTTTTAAAACAGGACTCTATCAACTCTAACTGTTCTTCGAGGGAGAAGATTGAAGCAACTTCTCTCATGCGGGTGAGTTTTGCAAAGAGTATTGTAACTATGCGCCGTTCGCCTTCTTCTATACTTATCGAATGGGATGGAGGTGGTTCAGTCTCTACCTCTCCACTCTTCAGTTTTTTTCCACACCCAGCGCAAAAGTTCGCATTTTCTAAATTATGGTAATCACACCAAGGACATCGCAAATTATCCACAATACACCCTCCTTACTCATGCGTTCTAATGTCTGAAGCATCTTTCACCGGTGAACATCATTGCTATATTGTGTTCATTGGCAGCATCAATTACCTCTTTATCCCTTACAGAACCTCCCGGCTGAACTACGGCAGTCACCCCTGCCTCGTCTGCCTTATCTATCGAGTCACGGAATGGGAAGAATGCATCGGATGCGAGGACAGTTCCTCTTGTATAGGAACCGGCACCGAGCGCCTTTTTAATTGCCAGTTCAACCGCATCGATCCTCGACATCTGTCCTGCACCTATTCCAATGGTGCGCTCCTCTGTTGCAAGGACTATCGCATTCGACTTGACTGAGTGCACAACCTTCCATGCAAACAGGAGGGCTTTCAGTTCATTCTTATTGGGTGCTCTCTCGGTAACGCTTTCCCATTCTGAAGAGTCTGCTTTGAAGGATGGATATTGCAAAAGGAGCCCGCCAGGGAGTTTTCTTATATCATAATCTTCATCTAATCTTCCGAGTTCAGTCACTCGCAGATTCCTCTTCTTTTTGAATATCTCGAGTGCATCCGATTTATATCTAGGTGCTATTACACATTCCACAAAGGTAGAGGCGATTTCTTGTGCAGTAGGTGAATCGCAGATTCGATTGAGTCCAACCACGCTACCAAAGGCAGAGACAGGGTCACATATATGTGCTCTCTTGTATGCGTCAACCAGGCTTTTCCCCACACCAACCCCACATGGATTTGTATGTTTAATAATAGCACACGCAGGAGAATCGAAACCGTATGCTATACGGGCAGCAGAATGCAAATCTAAAAAGTTGTTGAAAGAGAGTTCTTTCCCCTGATATTTTTTCAGAAGAGGAAAACCAGCGTCTTTCTCTTTATAGAAGGCTGCTTCATCTGCAGGGTTTTCACCATATCGCAGGTCGTATAATTTTTCAAACCGGAGATTCAAAAATTCGGGGAATTTTCTCTTGTCTTCGATTTCTGAAAAGAAAGTTGAGATGAGAATATCGTATTGGGAAACATAGTTGAACGCCTCACTGGCAAGTCTAAGAGTCGTCTTCTCAGTAAATGATCTATTATTTTTGCCAAGTTCTTTTATGACATCGCTGTATCGGTCTGGATTCACTACCACTGCTACATGCTTATAGTTCTTTGCTGCTGCTCTGATAAGTGTGGGTCCGCCTATATCTATATTCTCTACAGCTTCTTCTGTGGTAAACTTTCTTTGTTTACTGACGACTTTGCCAAAAGGATAGAGGTTACACACCACCATATCTATAGGTTTGATTTTGTGCCGTTTTAATTCTTTAATATGTTGTTCATCATCCCTTTTTGCCAGTATCCCTCCATGTACTGCCGGGTGGAGGGATTTTACCCTGCCGCCTAAGATCTCAGGAAATGCTGTCAAACATTCAATGGACTTTGTTTTTATCTTTGCATCTTTTAAAACCTTCGCCGTTCCACCTGTAGAGATAATACCGATCTTCAGTTTTGCCAACCCATTCGCAAACTCCACTATCCCTTTCTTATCTGAAACACTGATTAAAACATTATTTATCTTCATAATATATAAAATAAAAAGTTAGCAAAAAAAGTCAAGGAAAAAAACCAGAAATTTTAATGAGAAATCGAAAATCTGAGTATCTGTGGTATTCCACTATTTTTTCAAAAATCCTGCCTTTTAAGGTAGATGGGCTAATTTCTTAATTTCCAATTTCTATTAAATTAAGTGGTTCCCCATACGGGTCTGCGACTTTTTTCTTGACATTTATCTTTATTATACTATATAGTAAGCAGGAGAAAATAATTAAATGCGGAATCCGCATCTAAAATGATTATAACCCTTTTGACAGATTTCGGATTAAAGGACAATTATGTTGGGGTGATGAAGGGGGTTATACTCAGCATAAACCCCTCTATCAGCATAATTGACATCTCTCATTCAATATCACCACACAATATAAAAGAGGCGGCATTTGTATTGCATAACTCTTATGAGTATTTTCCCTCTAAAACTGTTCATGTAGTAGTCGTTGACCCTGGTGTGGGTGGTAGGAGGAAGCCGATAGTCGTTAAGACAAAAAAGTATTTTTTCGTGGGACCTGATAATGGTGTCTTTACTCATATCTATGAAAATAATGCAAAGGTCTATGAGATAAAAAATAGTGCTCATTTTTTAGCCGAACCCTCATCCACTTTTCATGCGCGGGATATATTTGCCCCTGTTGCCGCCCATATCTCAAAAGGAGTGGATGTCAGTCAGATAGGCAAAAAGGTTTCAAGTTATGAGAGATTCGAAATAGAGAAACCCGAAATAAGTGAAGATAAAATAACGGGGAAGATTGTTTATGTCGACAGGTTTGGTAATCTGGTCACCAATATTCCAAAAGATGTCATTACAAAAAAACTCTCCACAATACTCATCAAAGACGAAGTGATAGACAAGATAAACGACTCCTACGATGAGAGCAAAAAAGGCACTCTCCTTGCAATAATAGGAAGCACAGGAAACTTGGAAATATCGGTCAATCAAGGAAGTGCGAAAAATTTTCTCAATATTACAGAAGAAAACTTGACAAATATAAAGATTTATATAATAATTTAGCTCTGGATTGTCCATACGGGTCGTACGACAGACCCGTATGGAATCCGTATGGACGAGGAATCTGTATGAGAAAGATTGCATTACTTTTTATATTTTTTCTATCCGCTGTGATTAACTCAGAAATAGTTGAAGAGATAGTTGCTGTAGTTGGAAAAGAAGTCATCACAAATCTTGAACTGGAGGAACAGGTTTTTCTGCTAACTCAGCTGGGCATGGAAGTAACACCCGAGGGAGTGCTCCAGCAGATGATAGAGGATAGAATCCTGCTTGAGGAGGCAAAAGGGGATACGACCATAACCGTCGGGTATCAGGAGATAAAAGAGGAACTCACACGCAGGATGGAAAAGATAAAGTCAAACTACCCATCAGAAGAAGAATTTAAACTCGCTTTGAAAAACGAAGGCTTAACCCTATCAGCATTTGAGCAGAAAAGCAGGGATATTGTGAGGAATGAACTCTTTGTTCAGAAATGGATTGAACGACATATAAAACCGGAGGTTACTGTAACAGGGTTAGAAATCCAGCGATTCTATGAAGCATACAGAGATTCGATAAAACCTGAGCCAGAAAAAGTAAGACTCGCACACATCTTGCTTCCTATATCCCCTTCTGATAAAACCATCTCAAAAGCTGAGGATAGAGTTGGGAGAATATTTGCGGAGATAAAGGCGGGCAAAAAATTTTCTGATGCAGCAAGAGCATTTTCAGACGACTCCATCACTGCGGCAATAGGCGGCGATTTTGGCTATCTTGAAAGAGGGGACTTGAGACCTGAATTGAGAGAATTAGAAGAAACCCTGTTCGCACTTAAAGTGGGTGAAATAACAGTCCTCTCCTCCAATCTTGGCTTTCATATATTCAAATGTGAAGCCCAAAAAGATGGGGGCAAGAAGTTCAGACATATTCTCGTAGGTGTTGTACCGTCTATCTCTGACACTTTAAAGATTAAAAAACTCGCAAAAAAGATATTGGATAGATTGAAAAAAGGCGAAGACTTCGGTGAATTGGCAGAAGAGTATTCTGCTGATGAAAATACAAAAGGGAAAGGTGGCGACCTTGGATTTCAATATATGCCTATTCTGCCACTCTCATTTAAGCAGGCGGTGGAAAACACTCCAGCAGGAGAGGTATACACTCAGCCTGTTTTGAGTGAGTGGGGATACCATATAATAAAAGTTTTAGATAGAATAGCCGAAATGGAGCGCTCATTTGAAGAGGTTAAAGAACATCTTTACAATATGCTTATCCAGGAAAAACTTGGTGAAAAACATAAAAAATGGATTGACAAGCTGAGTAAAAAAGTATATGTAGAGAATAGACTGAAATGAAAAAAGAGAATAAAATTTTTCTGGCCACATTAGGTGGCCTTGGAATAATAGTGGCACTGTATCTATACTATTTCTTTATGCACAGAATGTACAGCATTGGAATATTTTTCTATCTGGTAGGTGCCTTTTTAATATGGACCACTCTTCTCTTCAAAGAAATGCAAAAAAGAAGAAGGATGTTGAACACATTGAAAAGACTGGATGCTTCAATGAGTTCGACACTCGAGTTTTCAGAGATACTCGAGAAAATCGCTGAATCTGTAGCGAATGTTTTGGGGTTTAAGGTAGTTCTGCTCTCTCTGGTAAATGAAAGTAAGGATCTGCTTGAAAGGAAGGTCTCTTATGGAATACCTGATGAGGTATTTAAAAAATTGCAAAAGAAACCTGTTCCTATGCCAAAGTTTGAGGAACTCCTCCGTGATGAATACAAAATAAGTAACTCTTATTTCATATCCCATAAGCACAAAGAAAAGATCGAAAGTCACAGAGCGTTGTATACCTATACACCTCCATACGAAAAAGAAGAATTAAAACACAATTGGCACCCGGAGGATATCTTCTTTGTTCCTCTTCTATCGAAGGAAGGAAAGATCTTAGGTATAATGTCTGTAGATAAACCAGTAGATAGAAAGATTCCATCCATGGAAAAGATTGAGCTTATAGAATCTTTTGTACATTCTGCTTCAAGGGCGATAGAGAATGCCAAGGCATTTGAAGATGCGACGACGAATCTTGAAAGTCTAACTGCCATCTATCAGGTGACTACCGCGATAGGTGGTGTTATGAAACTGGATGACCTGTTAAGAGCAGTTCTATCAATTGTTCACAATAAATTCGGATACTCCCACACTGCCATACTTCTTTTGGATAAGAGAAAGCAATTTCTAACCGTCAAGGAAAGTATCGGTTATCCTTCGTTTGATGTCAAATCATTGCATATCAGAGTTGGTAAAGAAGGTGTCACGGGATTCGCAGTGAAACAGCAAAGACCCGTTTTGGTTCCTAATGTAAGGGAAGAACCGATGTATATAGGTGATAAAAGTAAACCCAAGTCTGAAATTGCCATTCCACTGAAGACCAAATACGGATTGATAGGGGTATTGGATGTAGAAGCGGAAGGGGCTAACTCTCTAACAGAAGGGAGGGATCTTCGTCTCCTTAGCTCACTCGCCACCTATATAGGTATAGCAATTGACAATGCACGGTTATATGGAGAGGTAAGTGAACTTGCCGTAACCGATGGGTTGACAGGCGTCCATAACTATAGATATTTAAAGATAAAACTCTCGAAGCTATTAGAGAGGGCAAAGAGTAACAACTTTCCCCTATCTCTACTTATGCTTGACCTCGACAATTTCAAAAACTGTAACGATTCGCTGGGGCATCTTGAAGGTGATAAGATTCTCCGTAATATTGCACATCTTCTACTAAAGAATGTGAGGAAAGATGATGTATTCACAAGATATGGTGGAGATGAGTTTATGGTTATATTGCCAGATACAGATAAAGTACATGCCTTTAATTTCGCCGACAGATTAAAGGAGGTGATAAAAAAATCGCCTTACAATTTAACTGCCAGTGTTGGGATAGCAACCTATCCTGACGATTCGGAATTCTTAATCGACTTCGTAGATAAAGCCCTCTATAAGGCAAAGGAGAAAGGTAAAGACAGTGTTTTCGGTTTTAAATTAGAATCCCAACCTTAGGCGTCATGGTTCAATGCAAAATGTAGAATGCAAAGTAGGCGCAGGTTTCAGCCTGCGCAATAAAAATTCAATAAATCATATGTTTTCACAACTTAAAAGTTGTGGCTATCTTTATGAAATAAAAATACTTTTGCATTTTGCCTGTCTGCCATTACACAGGCAGGCAATTTTCATTTTTCAATGGAGCGAAGCGGCTTATGAATAAAGTTTATATCGGCTTAGGCTCAAATGAAGGTGATAGATTCAAAAATTTACAAAGGTCGCTCCAACTTCTCTCAAAAGACCCGAGAATTGAACTGGAGAAAGTATCCTCTATTTATGAGACAGAACCTGTGGGATATAAAAGGCAGAATAAATTTCTGAATGCTGTCTGTGAGGTATCTACTTCTATATCTCCTTACCAACTTTTAGATTTGTTAAAGAATATAGAAAAAAAGATGGGTAGGAAGAAAACTTTCAAATGGGGACCGAGAAATATAGACTTGGATATTCTTCTATTCGATGCTCTTGTGATCGATGAGAATGGGTTACACATACCTCATAAAGAGCTCGATAAGAGAAAGTTCGTTTTGCTTCCTCTATGTGAGATAGCCCCTGGTGTGGTGCACCCAGTGTTAAAAACGAGTATTAGAAAATTACTTTTAAATTTAAATAAATCTGTGATTCAGACAGTAGACACAGATTTACACTGATGACAACAGACTATAAATACAGTGATACTAAGATAAAAAGGAAAAAATTTGATCAGTGAATATCTGTCCATTCCATACGGTCACAGACCCGTATGGGATGCTGCGCAACGGATCATGAGATGATAATCAGTGTCTGAATTGCAATTGGATAAATAATGAGAGGACGAATAAGATTCATAGCTTTAGAAGGTGTGATAGGAATTGGAAAAACTTCACTGGCGCGTCTCCTTGTGAAGAAATTGGGTGGAACACCAGTTCTTGAAGTAGTTGAAGAAAATCCTTTTCTGGTAAAATTTTACGAAGATAGGAAGAGTTACGCTTTTCAGACCCAGATATTCTTCCTTCTTTCAAGATATAAACAACTTAAACACTTTTTGCAGATGGATCTATTTTATGAAAGGTTGATCAGTGATTACCTGTTTGAAAAAGATAAGATATTTGCATATTTGAATCTCAGTGATAACGAACTGATGTTATATGAGCATATCATTCAATTGATGGTCAAGGAGATACCGAAACCTGACCTCGTAGTCTACCTTCAGGCGAACCCTGATACAATAATGGCAAGAATCAAGGAGAGGGATAGACCCTATGAGAGGGGAATATCAAAGGAGTATATAGAGGATTTAAATGAGGCGTACAATCGGTTTTTCTTCCATTATGATGATAGTCCTCTGTTAATTGTAAACGCAAACGAGATAGACTTTATTAAAAATGAATTGCAATTTTCAGAGATAGTAAAGGCAATAAAGTGTCCGATTAAAGGGACGAGGTATTTGAACTTTTAGAAGATGAGAGTGCTTGTAGTTGGAAGCGGCGGGAGAGAGCACGCCCTTGTATGGAAGCTCCATCAGAGTCCACTAGTCAAAGAGATATATTGTGCACCTGGCAATAGCGGGACATCGAAAATAGCTACTAATGCTGCTATAAATGCTGAGGATATATCCGGACTCATTGAATTTGCCTCAAGAAAGGGGATCGATCTTACGGTCGTAGGACCCGAGGCACCACTGATCGGTGGGATAGAGAACAAGTTCTCAAAAAAGGGGTTGAAGCTTTTCGGACCTTCAAAGGACGGTGCCGAAATAGAAGGGAACAAAGCCTTTGCAAAATCTCTGATGAAAAAATGCAAGATACCAACGGCAGAGTTTCAAACGTTCAAAAATAGAAACAGCGCTGTCGAGTATATAAAAGAGAGGGGGGTCCCGATAGTGATAAAGGCGAGTGGTCTTGCTGCCGGTAAAGGTGTAATCGTTGCCTATGATTTTGATGAGGCATTCCGTGTAGTAGATATGATTATGGTAGAGAAGAAATTTGGCGATGCAGGAAAACAGATTATCGTTGAGGAATATTTAGAAGGTGAAGAAGCTTCGGCTATTGCTTTTACCGATGGTGAAACAATACTATCGCTTCTTCCCTCACAAGACCATAAACCGATCTATGATGGAGATAAGGGACCAAACACAGGGGGGATGGGTGCCTACGCACCTGCACCTCTAATAGATAAATCTTTGCTCACCAAAATTGAAGATGAAATATTAAAACCAATCGTATGTGGGCTGAGGGATGAGGGGAGATTATACAAGGGGGTGCTCTATGCAGGATTGATGATTACAAAAGACGGTCCAAAGGTTTTAGAATTCAACTGTCGGTTTGGGGACCCGGAGATCCAGCCCATTCTTCCGCTTTTGGAGACGGACATAGTAGAAATAATGCTTGCTACTGTGGATGGAAGGCTCGATGAAATTGAGATAAAATGGATGAATAAATTCGGAGTCTGTGTAGTTATCGCATCGGGTGGTTACCCCGGTAGTTATGAAAAAGGTAAGAAGATAGAAGGTATCGATACACTTGATGAGTTAGATGACATAATAGTTTTTCACGCAGGGACAAAATATGAGAGAGAAAATCTGGTGACTTCTGGTGGTAGAGTCTTGGGTGTAACCGGGATCGGGGATACCTTAAAAGGGACCATAAACAAGACCTATAAAGCGGTCAAGAAGATAAAATTTGAAAATATGTATTATCGCACAGACATCGGTGCAAAGGGATTGGGGTCAGTCCAACAAATTACAAATTCACTTGACAATTAAAGTGAATTATTGTTTAATTATTCTATGGCAAGACCATTAAGGATAGATTATCCTGGTGCATTACACCATATCTTTTTCAGGGGAAATAGAAAAGAGAATATATTTGAAGACACATCGGATAGGTTGCAGTTCCTAAAATTTCTCTCAAATGTAAAGACCCGTTTTGATGTAAAGCTTTATGTCCATTGTCTTATGAACAACCATGTCCACCTGTTACCTGAAAGCGGCCCTGTTCACATAGGAAATTTTATGAGGGAGTTGCTAACCAATTATGTGCAATACTTTAACAAGAGATGGAGCAGGGTGGGTCATCTATTACAGGACAGATATAAGAGTATACTTGTAGATAAAGACTCGTATCTTTTAACATTGATAAAATACATCCATTTGAATCCAGTTAGAGAAGGGTTATGCAAGGAGCCTGAAGATTATATTTGGTCAAGCCACATAGAGTACCTTGGTATAAGGGAGCCTATTGTTGAGACAGAAGTTGTTTTATCGTATTTTAAAGATTTAACTGAATACGAAAAGTTTATAAAAGAAGGGGAGACAAACAAACCACCATTAAGGAAATACAAACGGTACGAGTTTTATGGAGACGACAAGTTCATAAATGAGGCACTTAACAAGATTTCTCAACAAAAAAGAAAGGATGGACACAGGAGAAAAGAAATAACCTTTAATAACATGGAGAATTTTATTAAAAGAAAGTTTTCCAGAGATTTAAATAACCTAATACCCCATAGAGATGTAGAAATAAAGAGAGATTCTGCAGTTATATTACGGGACAGACTCCACTGGACTTTGCCAAAAATATCAGAGATTATGGGTGTGAATTCCAATGCTGTATCTTACCTGTACCGAACATCTGAAAAAAAGAGGATACTGGAGGAGTTTGATGAGTTTTGTAATTTGGTGGACTGACCCCATTTAGTGCGATGCCAGAATTCAGACAGAATCTTGCAACTAAAGAATGGGTGATCATCGCTCCTGAAAGGGCAAAGCGACCATCATATTCCAGCAGGAAAAAGAAGAAAATTATTCTTCCTGAATATGAGAAATGCTGTCCATTCTGTCCGGGTAATTCTTCTGAAAAAGACCCAGCAGTATTCGCTGTGAGCGAAGCAGGAAGATGGTTGTTACGTGTTGTTCCTAATAAATATGCAGCTTTACTGCCCGAAATTAGCCCAATTAGAAAGAGAATAGCCAACTTTCTTAAAGTTGAAGGATTTGGTGTAGCGGAAGTGGTTATAGAAACCCGTGAACATAATCTGACGATAGCTACTATGGATGTCTCCGGTGTAAGAAGGGTAATACTCTCCTATAAAGAGAGGTATGAGGAATTGATGAAAAAGGAAGGTCTGGATTTAATCACGGTCTTTCGTAATTATGGCCCACTTGCTGGGACATCTTTAGCTCATCCACATTCTCAGATAATTGCTACCCCCATAGTTCCCCTCTGGTTCAGAAATCAAATTGAAGAGGCGAGGAGGTATTGCGACGATACAGGTAGATGTGTCTACTGCGATATTATAGAGAATGAATTGAAGTTTAATGAGCGGATAGTTATGGAGACCGAACATTTTGTGGTTTTTGAACCATACGCCTCAAAATCGCCTTATGAGACATGGATATTACCAAAATTGCATAACTCCTCCTTTAGATATATATCGGATAGAGAAATTAGCGACCTCGCCCCTACACTGCAAAATGCCCTTATCAGATTGCACAATGCAGTGGATAACCTTAACTATAACTACTTCATCCGTTCTGCCCCTATAGGAGATGATACCGTAGAGCATTATCACTGGCATATACAGATCCAGCCAAGAATCACTACGCCTGCAGGGTTTGAACTCGGGTCTGGAATTTATATCAATACTACCCCTCCTGAAGAGGCAGCCAGAATATTGAGAGGGCAGATGTAAGGGCAATCCTTGTGATTGACCTAAACAGAAAATGTCAAGATTCATTTTTCTCTGTGGTCTCTTTTGTCTTGTAGGGTGTGCACATTTTAGATGCGACCCCAATTATACAGGCCCTCAACAAAGAGACCACTCACTTATACAATACTACAGTTATCAGCACACAGATATAGATGAGAAGATAGAGAAAATTGAGGATAAAAATAAATATTTAGTCTATAAAGTTGAATTCCCTCACAGAGGAGAGATTATCAGGATAGACTATTATGAACTTAAAAGCGAGGGAAAATTTCCGACACTCCTCGTTTCACCAATCCTCGAAGGAAATTACACCCTTGCAAAGAATTTTTCAAAATATTTTGCATCGAATGGGTTTAATTGTGCATTGGTATACAGAAGTAAGGGATTGACTACAGTCTATCCAGACGCAGATTCTATCGAATGTCTTCTTCGCCAAACTGTGATAAAAAATCGGAGGGTGATAGACTGGCTTACAGAACAAAAGAAGGTAGATTCAGAGAAACTTGGCAGTTTTGGATTGAGTCTTGGTGGAATTCTGAACAGCATAACTGCAGCCATTGAACCCCGATTGAAGTGCAATGTGATAGTGCTTGCAGGAGGTGGTATTGCTGATGTGATATGTGGTTCGAAAACACCCGAGGTGAGAAATATCAAAAAAGCGATTATGAAAAATAAGGGCATCTCTTCAAAAGAACTGCATAAGGACCTTTTGAAGAAGATAAACTCGGACCCGGTTAAACTTGCAAAATTTATAGATGCGAGAGGAGTATTGATGTATATCGCCCTTTTTGATTGGGTAATCCCAACCAATTGCGGAAAGAGACTCTGGCGAGCAGTAGGGAAGCCAGAGGTAATTTATCTCCCCTGTGGTCACTATACATCTGTTCTAACAGTACCGTATGCCAGGTATCAATCTTTAAAATTTCTAAAGAGGGTTTTGAAATAATTCCATCAATAGGACGCAGATTTTCGCAGATAATTCAAAGATATAACTCATTTACAGTCGTTTGTTTACGTTAATTGGTTACGAAAACATTTCGTCCTTCGTCCCTATAATCATTAGTCTGATACTCTGATATCTAAATTCTCCATCTGGTATTCTGATAATCTAATATTCTTTTATCACGGGTTTCGTTACCGTTAAACTTTTAACGACTCCGAATCTATGTACACCTGTGTTAATCTGCGTCCCTACTTTTAATGTATATATATTCACCACAAAATTTGCATTTATTATTGGATAGGTTATACTGGAGTATACGATAGTTATCTCTTTCAATCAGCAAATTATTACACTTTGGACAGTAGGTATTTTCCCATCGGTGCCCTGGAACATTGCCAAGATAGACGAATTTTAATCCTGCTTTGACCCCAATCTCTCTCGCTTTTTCCAGAGTCAAAACAGGTGTTTCCATAACATCAGATAGTTTTAAATGAGGAATGAATCTTGTGAGATGCCATGGCGTATCCATGCCAAGTGATGTGTAAATCCATTTTGCAATGTTAGATAACTGCTCGTCATCATCATTGTATCCAGGGATTATATTTGTTATAACTTCGATATGCATATCCCATTTGTACTTCGCCCTCTCTGTTACCTCCAAGATTCCTTTAAAATTGGAGA
Source organism: bacterium (assembly GCA_030619885.1). Lineage (GTDB taxonomy): Bacteria > Hydrothermota > DG-26 > JAUXAN01 > JAUXAN01 > JAUXAN01. The sequence goes on along the minus strand of JAUXAN010000038.1, from coordinate 8,346 downwards.
CATTTGCAATCTTTTTATAAAACTCGGCATCAAACCCCTTTATGTCCACCCTAAATGCATCGAGATAGGGGCCAATCATATCCAGTGCTGCAGTGGTGATGAATCCATTCGTAACATAGTTCGTAGCGAGTCCCTCTTCTTTTGCCAATTTAGCAGTATCGAGCGTATATTCAAACCAGAGTGTTGGTTCGTTATATGTCCATGATATACCATCACATCCATGCTTTTTTGCAAGCTCACAGGCTTGTTGTGGGGGTATATACAAAGCATGTGTATCTGGCAGATACCATCCCCCTTTTCCCTTCGTAGATATGCCTTCGAGCATCACATGGGCTATCTCCCAGTTTTGACATCCAATGCATCTGAAGTTACATCCAAGACTCCCGAAAGAGAGAAAATTACCACCTGGATAGAAGTGGAAGAGCGGCTTTATCTCAGCGGGCGCTACCTTCCATGTCGAGACCTGTCCATATATAAGGGTGTATAACTTGCCGTTCTCATTCAGTCTTGTTGAGCAATAGCCAATTACTCCGGGCTCTATAATACACCTCCTCTGGCAAATATTACATCTTACCCTATCATCATCTAATGTATCGTAAAGGAGTGCTTCTTTCAAATTCATACCTATGTCGCCTGACGGCAATTGTAAAATGCAAAAGTAGACAGTTTTAATAGGTAGTAGCTTGTAAAATGAAAAATGAAAATATTAAAATGTAAAATTATTTTTTCTTCGCTGTAATGATTGATTTAGCTATAATTTTGTTCAATTGTTTTGTTTCATCAATAAGTTTATCTAAACCTTACTCATTTAAAATTGCCGATTTTTGGATCAATCTCAACCAATATAATGATTCACGAATTTCTTTCAAAACAATCTGAAGTTTATGTATGAAATCAGCTCTGCTTTGTACACCACATGCTTCTTCATAATTAGCCCCAACAGAAGTCCCTGCACGTAATAACTAATTGGCTATATGTTTCCCAGATACCGTTTTCCTAAGTTTTACAGTGAGTTTTATAATTCTAACACCATACTCAATTAATCGGTCTGATATTTGAGTAGCTTTATCTTCCATTTTGCAATTTACAATTTTCAATCTCCAATTTGCAATTCGACATTCTCAGAATGGCGATTGATTCTATCTATATGTCTCGTAGTTTGGGGCTTCCTTAGTTATTATTATGTCGTGGGGATGGCTCTCCTTCAACCCTGCGGGGGTGACCTTTACAAATCTCGCTTTGGACTTCAAATCTTTAATATTTCTCGCACCCACATACCCCATACCTGAACGGAGTCCACCGATAAGTTGATAACACATATCGCAAAGATGACCTCTATACGGAACCCTGCCCTCCACCCCTTCAGGCACCAGTTTCTTCAACCCTTCCTGAAAGTATCTATCCTTACTGCCTGCTTTCATCGCATCTATTGAACCCATCGCCCGATAAACTTTATACTGTCTCCCTTCCAGTATAACAGACTCTCCTGGACTCTCCTCTGTTCCTGCAAATAGGTTTCCAATCATAACAGAATCGGCACCTGCAGCAAGAGCCTTCACAATATCACCTGAATATTTTACACCGCCATCGGCTATAATCGGAATATTGGTTTCCTCACTTGCTCTTGCACATTCACATATTGCGGTAAATTGAGGAACACCTATACCTGCAATAACCCTCGTCGTACATATCGAGCCTGGACCAACGCCAACCTTTACACCATCTACTCCGGCATCCATAAGTTCTCTCGCACCCTTATATGTTGCTACATTACCAGCGATGAGTTCAACATCCTTACATCTTTTTCTAACGAGTTTTATAGTATCTATAACACCTTTTGAATGGGCATGAGCAGTATCTACAACTAAACAGTCTACCTCTGCTGCCACCAGTGCATCCACTCTATCGAGCACATCTTTAGTCACACCTATGGCAGCAGCTACCCTCAACCTGCCAAGTTTATCTTTACAGGAATTTGGATACAGCACCTTCTTTATTATATCCTTCACTGTAATCAGCCCTCTAAGAATACCTTCTTTGTCCACAACAGGCAACTTTTCTATTTTTTTCTTTCTCAACACCTTCTCAGCATCTTCTAATGTGGTGCCCCACGGTACAGTAACCAGATTTTCTTTAGTCATAACATTTTCAATCAACTCTTCTGTGTTTTTCTCAAAGATGATGTCTCGACTCGTCAGTATCCCAACCAGTCTCTTACTCTTATCTGTAATCGGTATCCCTGATATATTGTACTGTTCCATAACTTCCATCGCATCGCCTATCTTCTTATGGGGTTCGAGGGTAATGGGATGAAGAACCATTCCACTTTCAGACCTTTTAACCCTATCAGCCTCATCTGCCTGGTCTTCTATACTCATATTCTTGTGAATTACGCCTATCCCACCTTCTCTAGCGATAGCAATTGCCAGTTTTGACTCGGTAACTGTATCCATCGCAGCACTCGCTATAGGAACATTGAGATTTATATTCCTCGACAGTTTAGTACGGACATCCACTTCTTTTGGAAGTACCTTTGATTTCGATGGAACTAACAATATGTCATCAAAAGTGAGAGCCTCTTCTAATTTCATACCTTATATATATATATATTCTCTATTTCTATGTCAAGACAAAAGAACCCACCACTACGGGTCGTATGACAGATTAACATCTCAGGATCCGTAGGGACCCGCTGTTGGGCGAAGAATTTCTTTCCATTCTATTTATCATTATGCGAATGTTCATAATTTCCTTGCTACAAGTATATAAAAATGCCAAGTAATACCAATCCCTTCTTTCTCATTATATCTGTCTACAAACTCTTGTAACTTTATGTTATCCTTCACCCTATCAAAATTCTTCACAAGTGGAACCATCTCAATAAGATCCATTATTTCTTCTTTGTTTTTGTAATAATCTTTGCTCTTATGATCCTCAATTTTTATATCGCAAAATCCGAATGTACCAATTTCTTCAACTACCTCTTTCTTCCAATTAGCTGGATCTTTAGGCAGAAAGAAATTTTCCTCTTCGTATCTGTCAGGAAAAAACTCTGCAATTTCTCGGTCAGCGTCAGGTCCTAAGCCACACTCGAAAAAATATCCACCCTTCTTAAGTATTCTGTAAACTTCTTTCGGTGAATAATCCGCAAGTCTATTGATTACTATATCAAATTCAGAACTTTGAAAAGGCAGTTCTAACCCGTCAGCTTGAACCAATTTTATATTTGTCAATTCCTGTGTATTATTCTTCGCCAAGTTTATCATTGCTTTAGAGATATCGAGTCCTACAAACGATGCATTCTTATATTGCCTTGCTAATTCTTGAGTAATATGTGCTGTTCCGCAACCAATATCAACGAGTTTTGATTTTGGCTTTAGAACAGAAAATATATTTGTAATATAAATATTGGCTTCATCTTTCGCTCCTTTTATCAATTTATCTCTCAAGAATGCTTGTTTTTCAGTATCGCCTTTTGAAGTAACCATTTTACTTCACTCGTTAAATTATAGCCAAACCATAAATTATACCGAGTTCTTTAAAATATTTTATATCTTGATTTTATAAAATTGTCAGCCTTGTCAACAAAAAAATGTAGATGGTTCAATACTTGTTAACCAGACCTGTCCAACGCAGAGGAAAAGTCATCATTCAATAACATTCACTCCTAAATTCTTTCTCTCGTAGGTCTGTATGGGAGATTTGATTTATTCTTGACAGGTTACTGATATTGAATATAATTTCGTCTATAAGTATAGGCATAGATGCTACTACCCTATAAATATATTCTCTATGTGGGAGAGGTCTATGAAGAAATTAAAAAGTGTAATAGAAAGGAGGCATCATGACAGATCCGAGAATAGAAAAATTTGCTAAGGTTCTTACTCATTACTCAATCAAACTAAAAAAGGGTGATTTGATTCAGATTCAAGGCTCAGCACTCGCTACTCCGCTTATAAAGGCAGCATATAGAGAAGCACTCCTCTGCGGAGCACATCCATACACTAGAGTTTCAGTAGAAGGGCTGTCCGAGGTCTTTTATAAAAATGCAAAAGAGGGAAAGTTGTAAAGGCAACTGCATCGGAGGGCGAAGACTTTTTGATTTCTATGCTCGATATGGACAAAGGGGCGAGAAGGGTCGGTGAAATCTCCTCTGGCACAAATTATAGAATAAAGAAATTCACGAAAAAAATTCGACTCAAACGGCTACATTTGGAAGAAGAAACAGGAAAGTCTATCCATACAAAGGAGAGTACACTAATAGACTTCAACCGTGCAGGCATACCGTTGATTGAAATTGTTACCGAACCCGATATAAGTTCTGTGGAAGAAGCGGCTTCTTATTTAATTAAACTAAAACAGATTCTACGCTATATTGAAGTTTCCAACTGCGATATGGAGAAGGGTGCATTTCGATGTGAACCTAATATCTCAATTAAAAAAGATGGAAAGCCAGGGGTAAGAACAGAGATTAAAAACCTGAATTCATTCAAAGCGGTGGAGAGGGCGTTGAGTTATGAGATAGAGAGACAGAAGAAAATTATGAGATCTCTTGTAAATCGAGTTTCATCCCATCACGAGCGCATAATACTTTTAACCCAAGTTCTTCTGTAAGTTTCGGTGCAATCTCCCATGGTCTGGCTCTTATCATCGTCATCCCAAAATGGGTCAGGACTGTCATTTTTGGTTCTATCCCCTTTATTAACTCCTTCGCCTCATCTAAGCAGAGGTGGTCATATTCGGAAGGTGCATACCTCACAACATTTATAATCAAAAGGTCACTCTCTTCATACGCTTCTTTTAATCCCTCGAAGAATTTCGTATCGGTTATGTAAGAAATAGTATATTTAGATGTCTTGAACTTGAGTCCATAAGTCTCGACCTTCCCGTGAATATGTTTAATAGGAGTAGTAAATGATATATCTCCAATACTATATGTGCCTTTTTCCTTCAAAACATTGACTCCATCCACATAGCCTCTCAGATATTTCAAAATCACGGGGTCGTTTTCTATCGCATCTTCTGGTGCAAAGACCACCCCTTTTTTCTTGAACCCGCCGTTTGTCATCGCTTCTATCATAACATTCAGATCTGCGGAATGGTCGAGGTGGCGGTGAGTAAGAATAATCCCTGATAATTTTGTCGGATCGAGTTTCTCTTTTTTTGACAGACATTTAACGAGGCTTCCCGGTCCTGGGTCGACCATAATTTCGGTTCCATCGAGTGAAAACCATAAGCCCCCAGATGCCCTGATCTGTTTAAAAACGACTACTCTCGCACCCGCAGTCCCAAGAAACACTATATAATCCATACATTAATGATAAAAAAAGAGTCCATTCTTGTCAATACTATGCGAATAAGAATCTAATCTCCACAACAGGTCGTTTTCCCTTGACTTGATTTTTTTATATTGTAAATGAGGAGATAATAATTTACCTGCCTCTCCCCCATTCTTTCAAGTACCCGACCTCAGTGAAGTAGCATTCTACAATATTATGAATAATGAATGAATCGTCCCCATATCCCAGTCCCCATATTTCCATATAATTCGACAACCGATTACCGCTAACCGATAACCGAGTTAAATGTCAACAATGTCAACGTCTAGCACCATTAAACCATTCGATAAATATCAAATTATAAAAGCCTGATCTCCAGAACCTGTCTTTGATTTCACTTTCTCACTTTCTTAAGAAACAAAGAAAACTATAAGTCAAATAGTTGAACTCGACCCCATTCCTTCTTCCAATTAACTTTCAAACAATTATAACTTTATGAATAATGAATGAACCGTCCCCTAATACGTCTTTAAAACCCGCACCAAAGAAATTAAGAGAGACGAATGAAAAAAATAAGTATTGTGTCCCCAGAACTATTCACTGCTATTGTCGTGGAGCTTCAGTGTTGTTGTCATTTCCATACGCCTAACATAAGTTTATATGCCCTGTTTATTCATGAAACAAAAGATGAAATTTCATAAAATCAATAGTTTGTTTTATGATTTGACACGATTTTTCATTGTCATCGTAAGCATCAAAACCATGATGTCCTTCAGTATAGTTAATAAATATTATGGGGACATTATTGGAGACAGCTTTTGTAACGAAGTAATCCATAGTCTGGTTAAGTCTTGGCACGTTGTCCAGGCCTGCTCTCACAATGAAAATGGGCAGGTCCGTATGGAAGTATTTAATGTTTTCAAGTCTTTCAGTTGAAAAGTTGACCGTTTTTGATAACGAATCTAGAGTCGCGCGATATTTTTGATCTGGTGTTAACATAAGACCGTAGTATAAAACTGCACACTGGAGATATTCTCTTCTCTCTTGCATTAAAATTGACAAGGCCGTGAGTACATTTGCTGAACAAGACCAAATGCCGATCTTGTTTTCATTAATTTTCAATGATGTCGCATTCTGCCGGATATATTTTAATAGTTCATCAATATCGGATCCTGGTTGTTGTGTTTCGTAAGTAATAGCAATCATTCCCGATGCTGCGGTTAATTCCCCCCAAGAAATGTACCATTCAATATCTTTAAGTTTTGAGCCCATCTTCTTTTGCATCACATTGTCAGAATATCCAAGCACAAAAATGACAACTGGAAGCCTTGTGTCTCTTTTGAGATTTGGAGGATAGTAAATGTCCATCGTCAAATCTGTACCATTAAAGGTCATATACTTAACACCATGTTGAATTTGAACTTTATCCATATTGGGAATTTTGTATACAACTCTGATTTTTGTAATATCTTGAGCATGTATTGATCCATCAAAACATATTGCTGCAAAGAATGTGATCATTATGAATGTCACTATTAAGGTTTTAAGCCTCATATTGTCCTCCTGTGGTTGATGAACCTCTTTTGGTAAGCCTAATAACTTTCATACACTATGTATTGAAGATTTTGTTGTTTGCATAAAATAATAATTACGCATGGCATATAACGGCCTGACAATCAGCGGTCGCACCGCCAAACGTTTCTATAACCAACGATGAGATTACAGTAAACCTCTGAAAATAATAAAAATAGTATGCGGTGCGATCCGACTGCATTGCCTGGTTAGCTGTCACTGATTGCAGATTCATGCTTGTAGATTCAAGAGAATCTCTCAATCTGACTGCTGCAATCGTTACAGGTCGATAAGTGTTTTCGCACTAATATTTAACCATTTGACCGGAAACGGGAACAGAACCGTGCGAGTGGACAATCACCCACTTCCCATCCTGTTTTTCGAGGACCATTGTCATCCTCAGCCCCTCAAAAGTGAAAGACTCCCCTTGGGACTTTCCTTTCCAATCCCCTAAAGAAGACACCCAAGCCACATCTCCACTCTTATTGATGGCGAGAACGACATCATGCGATGTTATTTCACTCCCTTTTTCCACGGAGACAAAGAATTGTTTATGGGCTTCAATAAAGCTGTCGTAACCGACCCAGCGCTCAGCCATATCCGTACCAATAAAGATATTGTCCGGGCTGTGGGAGAAAAGCTTTGAGAGGAGTTCGAGATCATTAGTCTCTAAAGCCTTCTCCAGATCATTGACGACCGCCCTGACCACGGCTTTCTCAGCTTCGATGTCAACTTTCGGAGTACAGCCACTTACTATCAGGATAGTTGCGACTACCAGAATGATGAAGTTCTTCATTTTCTCCTCCTTACTGGTTAGACCAGCGTTTAAATTTTGAGTAACCCCAAATGTATCATTTGGGAGTTAATTCGCATAAAATGTATATACACATCACCTCCTTCAACATTGGGTTGTTGAAATTGCGAGCAGCCCAACGGTAAGGCTGAGCCGCTTGGGCGGCTTTTCCGCTGCGCTTTGTTATGCCACGGGCGTCACTTGTCCAAAAAACCCAATAAACTCACACATTTTTCTTCAAAATCGCGCAATTTTTCATATAACGTCAATGCACACGCACCATACATTTCCACCAAATCTTTCAATTATCATTTAATACCCAAATTATCAATTGGACTTACTTTTTTATTCATCGCAGTTTTAGTAATGTGGGTATATATTTCTGTTGTTTTTAAATTTTTATGACCTAACAACTATTGAATACGCCTTAAATCATTACCATATTCCGGTAAATGAGTTGCAAAACTTTGTCGCAAAGTATGCACACTTGCATTTTTATTTATACCGCTCTTCTTTTCTGTAGGGATTTTGTGGCAACCTGGAATTAATCAGTAAGCTCAAGATATCATTCCCAAAAGACTTTCTTAAAAGATACTGCAACAGGTTTATGGAAATAGTCGTATAAGTCCTATTTGATCACTTGAATAAGTATGAGATAGCATACCTGTAATCTTTTCTTTTTTATCAGGATTAAGCTTGAAA
>JAUXAN010000015.1 GCA_030619885.1 bacterium | reverse complement strand
CAGATTCTTTGAACTATCTCATCTGCTTCCAGATTCAAGCAGAGAAATACGAAAGCAAGGACAAAAATTTTCTGTCGAGTAGACACAATAACCTCCTTTACTGTAGAGAACCCGTATGGGATCCTTTATCATTTCTGGTTTTTTTGTTTAACTGAATGTTTCAAGTTAGTTGTTCGATTTTTTTAATCAGTTTCGATTCAGGAAATTTGTCGTTTTCAGAACCATAGTTAATCACAAAATCGCACACCTTTTTATACTCTGCCATTTCTGAATTATTCTCATGTTGTTCTCCATGATATCCTATCACAGGGATGTTGTATTTCTTCAACAATTTTACCAGTTCAAGACCAGATACCCCTTCTATGTCGAAAGCAGAAATAACCAGACTCACATTTCTTTTTTCTACCACATCTTTGACTTTCTGTTTAATCTCATCGGGTGTGGCTGCCGTGAAGACACCATATGCCCTGTATCTGCCTCTTTCCTCTAAGATGATTTTGATCACAGGGCTTTTATTGCCTAACGCAAGAATATATTTTGTCAATTGAACTGCCATAAACTGATTTATAAAAATATTTTCACTTAGTCAAGTAAAAAACAACCACAGAAATAATCAAGTTCTATGCATATTCGACAGGGTCTTCAACTCCTGCTTCTTTGAATGCTCTGAGCCGTCGCATACAGGAATCACAACTCCCACAAGCCTTCTCATTATTTTTATAGCACGACCATGTCAATTCAAACGGTACTTTGAATTCGATGCCCAATTTAACGATTTCACTTTTACACATTCCAATGAGTGGCGTGACTATTTCTATCTTTGTCTGGGGTTTTGTTCCCACTTCAATCACTTTATTAAACAGTCTATAAAATTCCTTCCTGCAATCAGGATAACCTGCCGAATCTTCCTCCACTGCGCCAATGAATATCTTTTTAGCGCCTATCACCTCAGCCCATGAGACCGCCACCGCCAGAAGATGTCCATTTCTGAAAGGAACGTATGTGTTCGGAATTTCAGAATCTTTAGATTTTGCACGAGGAATTTCCATCCTATCGTCAACGAGGCTTGAGCCCCCAATTTTTTGGAAATATTTCAAATCGCAGACGAGTCTCTTTCTTACCTTATAAAAGTCGGCAATATCGTTGAATGCCTTCAATTCTCTCTTCAGTGTGCGCTGACCATAGTTTATATGCAGGAATGCAAGGCTACATTTCTTATTTGCCACAGCGGCAGTTACACAACTATCCATACCACCGCTTAGTAGAACGACTCCGAGTTCTTTTTGCATAGTTTCAATAATACCTAAATCCACCCTTCCTGTCAATGAAAAAACAGATAGGGGTCAAATCTTTATTTTTTACTTTTGCTTGACAAGCTATCAGAAGATTGTTAATATTTACATCATGGCAAGGCAATTGAGGATAGAATATGAGGGTGCTCTTTATCATATTACTTCCCGTGGAAACGTGAGGGGAAAATATTCTTTGATAATAAGGAGATGAAGATTGCCATTTACCTTTAAAAGGTGTTAAGGAGAGAAAAGAATATTGAGGTGGGACAGCGGTGAGTGGAGCATTGAAAAGTACGGAGGAAGAGATTAAAACATCCCCAAGAGTAAAAAAGATAGACGGACTAAAAGAGAGAATTTTAAATAAAAGTAAATATTAAAGGTTTTACTCCATTGGAAATTAGAGAGGTTAAAAAAGGTAGTGTTTGTGATAGAGCTGGAATTAAGAAGGGGCAGAATTTGGCTAAGATTAATGGCAACCACATACGCGACAATATCGACCTTCTCTATTACTCTGCAGAGGATGAGTTGGATATACTGATAGATGATGATGGAGTTAAAAAAGAGTATCACCTTTCAGGGAATGGAGATATTGGTATAAAATTGTGTGACCCTGAATATAAAAGGTGTAATAATAGATGTATATTCTGTTTTGTAGACCAGCTACCGCGGGGTTTAAGAGAAAGTCTCTATTTTAAAGACGATGACTATAGGTTATCCTTTCTCTATGGGAACTATATCACCCTTACCAACATCACCGACGATGAAATCGGAAGGATTATAGAACAGAGATTAAGTCCACTCTATATTTCAGTCCACTCCACAGACCGTGAGGTGAGGAGTTTTATGTTTGGGAACAGGAAGGCATCACAGATATTACCGTTATTGACCTCCCTTACCGAAGGCAATATCGAACTACGCACACAGATAGTGGTCTGTCCGGATATAAACGATGGAGAATCACTCATCCGCACGATCTTGGCTCTCTCAAGATACTATCCAAAACTCTCATCAGTTGCTGTAGTTCCTGTAGGATTGACAAAATACAGAGAAAGTTTATATCCACTAAAAGAAGTCAAGAGGGAATATGCAAAAAATATTATAGACTCTATCCATCTCCTTCAAAGAGATTTCAGGAAGAAATTTGGTAGGAACTTTGTATATCTGTCAGATGAGTTTTACATCAAGGCTAACAGGTCAATACCCCAGCTATCCTATTACGATGGGTTCCCTCAGATCGAGGATGGTGTTGGTATGACAAGGCTTTTAACAGATGATATAGAAAAAGCAAAGAAAACCCTACCTGAAAAATTGCAAAGGAAGAGGCATGTAACATTCTGCACAGGTGAACTCGCCTACCGATTTCTCAAAGACCTGGTAGCGGCACTCAACAGGGTAGGGAATCTCAATGTGAAACTTTTATTGATAAAAAATAAATTCTTTGGAGAGAGTGTAAGTACATCTGGTCTTCTATCGAGTTCTGACATAATAGAGTCTTTTAAAAATATAGAACTCGGTGACAGGTTGTTTCTTCCGCCCAACTGTATAAATGAAGAGAAGTTATTCATAGATGGTATGAGTATTGGGGAGATGAAGGAGGAATTAAAAATCGAAATAAGAACTTCGGATATCGAAAAAACTGTAGAGATTGCAACCTCTTGAAAAAAAAGATATATATTTTTTCACTTCCAAAGAAAAGAGAGGCATTTGAATTTAAACTGATATAGAATACAATTCGTCATTGAGAGCCCCGCCCTCTAAGCCTGAAATTTAACATTCTGCAGCATATTCTATTACAACGCATAGAGGGCGGGGTGAAGATGTTGAAGCTCTAAGTGAGATAATACTCAGATTGAAAAAAGGCAGAAAGTTGAGAGAATGGCTCAGAAAGAATGTGAAGAATACTGCAATGAAATATGATTGGATATATATGGGGAAAAAGTAGAAGAGATGTATACCCGTTGCTTTAATGAAAGAGTATAGTCCGTTACCCACATTCGGTATATCCACAGGAGCGACATATTATACATCCACCCTCATGTTCCAATGAACTGCCACACTCAGGACATGCACCAACCAACCTGAATTCGGGTTCGACTACCAATTTTGAGCCATTGGTCTCCTGATATAACTCTATCGCCTTTGCGATTGCATCTGCACAGGAAAATATCTTTACTTTTCCTATCCCGAATGGTCTATCACAGCTTATACCCCTTAGATGCTTTACCAGTAGATTTATAGGGATACCACTTCTTAAAGCTAAAGATGCCAGCCTTCCGATCGCTTCTGTCTGTGAAGCAGCGCATCCACCGGATTTGCCAAGTTGAGCGAAGAGTTCAAAGGGCGCTCCAGACTCGTCTTCGTTTATAGTGACATATATGTCACCACATCCAGTGCGCATCTCCGAGGTCATACCCTTCACTGTCTTCGGTCTCGGTTTTACTTTCCTCTTCTTTGGGCTTACTTTTGACAGAACCTGTTCTTCTCGGCTCTTGTCTCTATAAACTGTTACGCCCTTGCACCCTAATTTGTATGCGAGGGTATATACCTTTTCTATATCTTCTCTGGTAGATTCCTGTTTGAAATTTACAGTCTTCGACACAGCGTTGTCTATATAATCCTGGAAAGCAGCCTGCATACGTATATGCCATTCGGGTTCTATATCATGGGCGGTACAAAAGAGTTTTTTCAAGTTCTTTGGTATCTCCTCTATATTCTGGATTGAACCTTCCTTCGCTATCTTATCCATAAGCGAATCACTGTATATATTTTTCTTAATAATATATTCTTTAAATAGAGGATGGACTTCTGTAAGCTCTCCGATGGATATTTTTCTCTTGTAAGCTATGGCGAAAATCGGTTCAATTCCACTTGAACAATTTGCTATGATACTCAATGAACCCGTCGGTGCGATTGTCGATAGAGTTGCGTTTCTCAACCGTAGATTCTTATCGCAGTAGACACTCTTTTCAAAATTTGGAAACACTCCTCTATCTTCAGCAAGACTGCAACTTGCAGCAGTAGCTTCTTCAGAAATGAATTTCATCACCTTTTTTGCTACCTTGATGGCTTCGTTAGAATCATAAGGGATACCGAGTCTGATGAGCATATCGGCGAAGCCCATGACCCCAAGTCCTATCTTTCTGTTTGCTTTTGTGTTCACCTCTATCTTCTTGATTGGATACTTGTTAGCGTCTATCACATTGTCAAGAAAATGGACCGCTATTTTTATCACCTTCCTCAATCTATTGTAATCGATCTTAGTATCCGTCACCCCTACGGGTCGTATGACCATCTTTGACAGATTGATTGAACCCAGATTGCAAGATTCGTAAGGTAAAAGAGGCTGCTCACCACAAGGATTGGTACTCTCTATAGCACCGAGTTCAGGTGTAGGATTCGATTCATTGATTCTATCGATGAATATGATACCCGGTTCACCATTTTTCCATGCCATCTCCACAATCTTATCGAAGACCTCTCTTGTTTTCGGTTTTTCTGCTACCTCTTTGGTGTAGGGGTCTATAAGATCGTAGTCTTTATCCGCATGGAGTGCATCCATAAATAAATCGGTAATTGCGACAGAGAGATTAAAATTGTTTATTTCACCTTCTTTCTCTTTTGCAATTATAAATTCCATTATATCGGGGTGGTCTACTCTGAGTATGCCCATGTTGGCACCCCTTCTTCTTCCACCCTGTTTAATTGCTTCCGTTGACGAGTTGAAAACCTTAATAAATGATATTGGCCCTGATGCTACCCCACCTGTTGTTCCAACAGAACTTCCTTTCGGTCTTATCTTGCTAAATGAAAACCCTGTTCCCCCACCAGATTTATGGATTATTGCCGCATGCTTTATAGTATCATAGATTGAATCTATAGAGTCCCCTATGGGTAGGACGAAGCAGGCTGAGAGCTGCTGGAGTCCTGTTTCTGCATTCATCAATGTAGGAGAATTGGGGAGGAATTCGAGGTTGTCCATTATCTCAAAAAACTCGTTTGCCACATTGGCGACCTCTTTTTTACTCTTTTTATAGAATGTATCGGATTTAGCGATATTATTGGCAACCCTCCTTAACATCTTCTCAGGTGTTTCCACAACTTTACCTTCTTTATTTCTTTTAAGATAGCGTTTCTGTAAAACTATTTTTGCATTATCTGTCAATTCCATCGTTTACCTCCAATTTTACAAATTTTTGCCACCAAAGCACAAAGTCACTCGTTTACGTTAATCGGTTACGATGCCCGTTTCGTCTTTCGGTGACGGAGTTCGTCTTTTCTGCTCATTAGTCTGATACTCTGATATCTGAATTCTCTATCTGGTATTCTGATAATCTGATATTCTTTATCATATCCATAACTCTTGGCCGCTTTACGATACGGGTCTCGTCACCGTTAAACTCTCAACGATTCCGAATTTATGTCTATCTGCGTTCTTATTTTTCATATAATCTTGGTTCCATTTATTATCAATTCAAACGTGCACCCCAAAAATTCTGCTGCCCTCCTTGAGATTACCATCCTCGAAAGGAAAATCTCGAAATATTCCATGACAGGAGAAATCTTCGTGTCTATCTCAATGTTCAGCGTAATCGTTCTGTTTTCAGAGTTGACCTTTAGAAAGGATTTCTTCGCTGCATAATTCACCCTGTCGTGAATATCAAATTTTATAAACTCCAATGTCCTTACCCTGCTTCTGTGGACATCGGCTTTATCCGCTATTATTAAAGCAGCAGTCACATCACTCACTGGATACCCATCTGCCTCTTCATGGTTTCCAATAGCCATCATAACTTCGCTTATTTCGTCGATATCCATATCGAGTCTACTCAATATTTTTTCCGCAAGTATGGCACCTGTCTGAGCATGGTCTTCTCGACTGACAACATTTCCTATATCGTGAAGATATCCTGCTATTCCTGCGAGTTCCGCTTCCCTTTCTGGCCTATCAAGTTTACACAAAATATTGGAAGCATTTTTTGCCACAACATTTGAATGGCGATCCCCATGTTCTGTATAGCCTATTCTCTCGAGATATTCGTCAGCCTTTTTTCTATAAGAGATGACCAACAGGTCTTTTTTAATATCATTCAATGTGACCATAAATTTCATCGATATTCTTTAGAAAGTAATGTATGTCGAAAGATTCATCGATCTCTTTTTCTGACAGATATTTTTTAATCTCCTTATCTTTTTTTATGATCTGTTTAAAGTCTGAAGATTCTTTCCAGGATTTAAGTGCGTTTCTCTGAACCAGATTATACGCCTCTTCCCGTTTCAATCCTTTGTAGATGAGTTTTAGAAGAACTACCTCCGAAAAGATAAGCCCCTTCGTTTTTTGAAGATTTCTTAACATATTTTCTTTATAGATAACCAGATTCTCCATTACCGCTGTGAATTTGTTTAATATATAGTCCGCAATTATATTTGAATCGGGGAGAATTACCCTTTCGACCGATGAGTGGGTTATATCCCTCTCATTCCATAAGGCGATATTCTGCATAGCCGCAAGTCCGTTCGATCTCATCAGTCTCGCGAGTCCGCAGATCCGTTCACACAGAATTGGATTCCGTTTATGTGGCATTGCAGAGGAACCCTTCTGTTTTTGCATAAACGGTTCTTCTAACTCTAAAATCTCGGTGCGCTGAAGATTTCTTATTTCCGTAGCGAATTTCTCAACCGACGATGAGATAATAGCCAGAGTAGAAAGATACTCCGCATGTCTGTCCCTGTCTAAAATCTGAGAAGATATCCTTACGGGTTTGAGATTCAATTTTTTGCTAACGATTTCTTCTATTCTGGGGTCTATGTGGGCGAAATTTCCAACCGCACCGGAGACCTTTGCATAAGAGACATTTTCTATCGCCCGTTTCATCCTTTCTATATTTCTTTTCGTCTCCTCATACCATAATAGGAATTTCAATCCGAGCGTGGTGGGTTCGGCATGAACACCGTGTGTCCTTCCAATTAGCACCGTTTTTTTATGTTCTATCGCTTTCCTCTTTAGAACTTTCGACAGTCTATTCAAACTTTTGAGGATTATCTCACCAGATTCCCGAAGCAGTAGTGAAAGTGCAGTATCCTCCGCATCATAAGAGGTTAATCCTAAATGGAGATACCTTCCTTCTTCACCAACATTTTCAGCAACATTCGTCAAAAATGCGATGAAATCGTGTCTCGTTTTTGTTTCAATCTCCTTTATCCTTTTTATGTTAAATTTTGCATTCTTTTTAATCATTTCAAGGCTCTTTTTAGGAATATTCCCGAGTTCTGTCTGTGCTTCACAGACGGCGAGTTCAACATCGAGCCATTTCTGAAACTTGGTTTCTTCCCTCCAGACCTTGCCCATCTCCGGTAAAGTATATCGCTCTATCACAGTCCCTCCCTTGAATGCGGATTCTTGATTAAAGTATTACCATATATATGAGAAACTTATTTTCGCTCCCTTTCTGTTTATTTTCAATGAGACTCGCCTTTTCTCTATCTTGTCTGCAACCCGCTTGAAATCTTCCACATTCTTGATCTTCTTTCTATTTATCTCAACTATCACATCACCCACTTCAATTCCAATTCTATCACCTATACTTTCAGGTTTTACATCGAGCACCACTACTCCATTGGAGATGGCGAGTCCAAATTTCTTTTTAAGAGTTGGCGCGTTGTTCTGAACCAAAAGACCAAGTTTCGCCTCGCCAGTTGAAGAATACTCTGGCATCCCCTCTGCTTTCAATACAAAATCAATCCTTTCTTCTTCCCTTTTTACAGAAATTTTCACATCTTCTCCTACAATTATATTAGATACCACTGATATGTAATCGCCTGGATTCTTGATCTTCTTCTCATTTATAGATATGATTATATCGCCAGTTCGTATCCCTGATTTAAATGCAGGACTCTGCTTCTCTATATCGGAAACCAGGACACCGTCTTTAGATTTTAATTTTAAAGTTTTGCGAAGGAGTTCTGTTATCTCCTGGACATCAATCCCCAGCCACACTTTTCTTTTTTCACCATACTTGATCAGTTCTGAAATCACTTTCTTCGCAGAATTTATGGGTATAGCAAATCCAACGCCTTCAGAGCCGCGGCTTGTGGTTATTATGAATGTATTTATACCAATTACCTCTCCATCTGCATTGATGAGCGGACCGCCTGAATTGCCAGGGTTTATTGCTGCATCGGTCTGAATCATATTCTTATAGATTCCTGCCCTCTTGCTCCCTGGTTTTATCGAACGATTCAAGGCACTTATCACCCCAACGGTCACAGAAGGCTGTGGGTCTTCCAGAATGTATCCAAAGGGGTTGCCGATAGCGATTGCCCATTCCCCTATTATCAAATCATCCGAATTACCCAAAACTGTATAAGGAAGGTCTTTGCCATCTATCTTCAACATGGCTATATCTGAAATTTCATCTTCTCCGACGATAGTCGCATCGAACTCCCTTCCATCTGGAAGGGTTACCTTTATCTTCTCGGCGTTGTGGACAACATGTCCATTGGTCAGGATATAACCCTTTTCGTTTATTATAAAACCAGAGCCCAAAGAAGAGATCTCTTTTTTATAAACCCTCGGTGGAAAGAGCTCTCTAAAAAATTCGTCGAAGAAATCATCGAAGAAAGGGGATGTTCTGTAATATCTTGTCTGTATGACGCTGATTGAAACGACCGCTGGTCCTGCTCGCTTCGCAGCGAGAACGATTGCATTCTCTCTTGAGCGGGTGATGCTCTTCGATTCAGGGGATGGCTCTTTAGTTAATACAGCCCATACCTCTCCGTTTTTAATGAGAGGCAGATGTTCGGTCTTTTGGGTCGATTTTCTTGCAAGATAGCCCAAGATAAAAACAAGGAAAACAATGGCTACAATTGATATTTTTTTCATCATCTTTCAATCCTCCTTAATCTGCTCTTCGGGTATTTTAAATATAATTTATAGTTTTGTCAAGGAACCAATTTTTGCCCAATCATCCAAAAATCTCTTCACTCCCACATCGGTCAGAGGATGTTTTATCATCAGCTCGATGACCTTAAACGGTATTGTGGCAATATCTGCGCCTGTAAGTGCGGCGTCTATCACATGGAGTGGAAGTCTTATCGATGCCACGATTATTTCTGTTGCGATGTCATAGTTTTCATAAATCTGGACCATTTCTCTCACCAACTCCATTCCAATTTGACCCGCATCATCCAATCTCCCTATAAAAGGACTCACATAAGATGAACCCGCCTTTGCTGCCAGTAGCGCCTGGTTTGAAGAGAAGACTAAAGTTGTATTCACCTTTATACCTTCAGTTTCGAGGAGTTTTGTCGCCTTCAATCCATCCTTTGTTAAAGGAACTTTGATCACTATGTTTTTATGAATCTTAGCCAACTTCCTCGCATCCTTTATAATCCCTTCCCTGCCCAGATTTATTACCTCCGCACTCACAGGTCCTTTTACAATTTCACATATCTCTTTCAGTATGGCTTTATACGGTCTGTTTGTTCTTTTAATTTCTCTCGATAGAAGAGTGGGGTTTGTTGTAACCCCATCAAGAATTCCAAGAGAAGCCGCCTCTTTAATCTCGTCAACATTTGCAGTGTCTATAAAAAATTTCATATTGCCTCCTTTCAATATTTTACCTTGACCAAGTACAATCCTTGTGGTGGTGCAGTTGGCCCACCACTCCCCTTCTTTCCATTATTTAATAGTTCCTTAATAAGAAGGGGTTTGATTTTTCCACGACCAATTTCTACCAGTGTTCCAACTATCATTCGCACCATCTTATTTAAAAATCTATTTGCTTCTATCTCGAATATCAGTTCATCTCCCTCTCTGTATAAGTTCACTTTTTTGACATTGACCACTCTGTTGTTTTCTTCTACTGAAAAAGGTGTAAAATCCTTTTTGCCTGTCAGATATTTTGACGCCCTTTTCATTGGACTCATAGCGAGTTGGTATCTTATCTGCCAGGTAAAGTTTTTTCTCAACGGTGAGAAGTGTGGCAGGATTCTGTATCTGTAGATTTTATTCTTTGCACTATATCGTGAATTGAAATCTGCATCAACTTCAAGAGCTTTATGGACATATATATCAGGAGGGAGATGACTGTTCAATGCATTTCGAATATCCTTTACTCCCAACTTGCTCTTCGTCTTAAAATTTGCCACATAAGAGAGTGCATGTACCCCCGCATCTGTCCTTGACACGCCTTTCAACTTCAACTTATCTTCAACTAAAAACTTTTTCAAAGAAGATGTGATAGTTCCCTGAACCGTTCTTTTATTCGGTTGAATCTGCCACCCGGAGAAATTGGTCCCAGCGTATTCAAGTTCAATCTTTATATTACGCACCGTTTTTGAACTTTATCTAATTTTCAAAAAAAGTCAAGTAAAAATTAAACCACAAATTACATTCACCCCACACCTATGCATAGGTGCGGGGCAGGTTAATCGAATGACACGAATAATTTTAAAAATTAAGAGAGTAGGGAACAGGCATGCCTGTTCCCTACTGTGGTTGCCTTTTTCTTGCCCTATAATAGGCTACTTCAACAAGATGATCTTCTTTGTGAACTGCAGGGCACCACCATCGAGTCGGATAAAGTATATTCCATTCGCCAGTTTGGAATTACAGGTAACCTTGTGCACACCTGGCTTGAATGTTTTATCAGCTAACCTAACAACCAATCTACCTGATATGTCATATACAGAAAGTTTGATTGGCATAGACTCGGGGATGCTGAACGAGATCTGAAGTTCATCCTTAACAGGATTTGGACCAAAAGTTTGTGCCTGTCCCCAACGCTGTCCCAACAGTTTAAAAGTTTAAAAGTTTGTGCCTGTCCCCAACGCACTGCTGGGTTAAGGAAGGGATTAAAATCTGTGTTAATCTGTGCAATCTGTGGGTCTTTTCACTTGACATAGAAATGTGTAATAGTTAAAATTGAAAAAAGGAGGTTTTATGAAAAGGATGTTGTTCCTTTTTTTATTGCTACCCTTATCTGTCTCACTACTCTTCGGCAAAGAGGGTGTAAGTATAGATGAAGATAAGATTTCCGCCTACTTTAGAAATAATAGATTGATTATAAAACTGCATGTTCTTAATACAACCTATGAGATGGTATTCGGTAAGTTAAAAGTTGAAATAGTAGATTTTGATGACCAAATTCTTACTGAAAACACCAAAGACATCCAGTTGAAATGGAGGAAGAAAAAAGTCGTCTTTTCACTTCCATACAAACACGATAAAGAGAAACTATATCTGCAAAGGCTCAAATATAATTTCATATCTCCAAGGGGGAGTGTAGAAGGTATAGTCTCTCTCTCGCAGATACTTCCACAACTCGAAACCCATATTTTAGGACATTCTGAATTCATCGAAGGCTCTACAGCATCTATCAGGGTTGTAACCCTCGACCATAGTTCCAGTGAACCCATAGAAGGTGCGAGAGTAAAAATTGGCTTGAATACAAAAGAGAAGAAGGGGACACTCTATCGTGGAAAAACAGATAGATTCGGAACGGTGGATGCCTCTTTTAAAATTCCTGAAAGGATTGAAAAGGGTGAACTTGAAATTACAGTAAAGTCTCCCTTTGGAGAGGATAAGGTAGTGAAAAATGTAAATATTAAAAATGGCACCCAAATATATTTGATAACCGACAAACCTATCTATCAACCAAATCAGAAAATTCACATAAGAACTCTATCACTAAAAAAACCCGAACTCCATCCTGTAAAAAGAGAGAAAATCTTAATCGAGGTGGAAGACCCGAAAGGTAACAGGGTATTTAAAAGCAGAGAGATAACAGATGAGTTTGGTGTTGCATCGACTGTATTTCAACTTGCCGATGAGATAAATTTTGGAAGATATAAAATATCTGCCACAATTGGGGAGATAACTCAAGAGAAGACGGTAACGGTGAGCAGATATGTGCTTCCCAAATTCAAAATCGAATTCAAGACAGATAAAGACTACTACCTACCCGGGGAGAAATTGAAAGGTGATATATCTGTGAACTACTTCTTTGAGAAACCTGTAAGTGGCGGCAAGGTGAAGATAATATGTAAAAAGTTCGATGTTGAGTTCTCGACTTTTGAGGAAATAGATGGAACTACCGATAGGAATGGGAATTTTGAATTTGAATTGAGACTGCCCACCTATTTCGTCGGACTTCCCCTTGAACAGGGAAACGCCTTCATCCAATTTGAACTTGAAGTTGAAGATAGAGCAGAGCATATCGAACGAACCACTGCCAATGTGAAAGTTGCAAAAGACCCGATAAGGATTGTTGTAGTGCCTGAAAGTGGCGAGATAGTTCAAAAGGTGGAAAACAGGATATATCTTATGACCACTTATCCAGACGGAAAGCCTGCCAAAACAAAATTGACAGTCGAAACAGGTGGTTTCAAAAGAGAGATAGAGACGGATGAAATCGGTATCGCCAAAATTTCCTTTACCCCCACAGATTTAGCCTACACCGTTTCCATTGCCGCAGTGGACGAAAAGGGTATGAAGGGAGAATTAAAAAAAGAGTTCAAAATAGAAGAAAAAGCAGAAGGTATTCTTCTCAGAACCGACAGGTCTCTATATAAAGTAGGCGAACGGGTAAAAATTGATGTTCTTGCAACAAAGAGACAGGGCGTGGTCTATTTAGATATGATAAAAAACAATCAGACCTTACTCACAAAATCATTGAAAGTGAAAGACGGGGTCGGCTCCTTCAATCTCGATTTAACCAATGAACTCTCTGGTTCTATATGGCTTTCAGCATATACGATTACAAAGAGAGGTGATATAGTTCGGGATACAAAAGCCCTCTATGTGAACCCTGCCAATGATTTGAATATAAGTATACTACTCAATAAAAAAACCTATAAGCCTGCCGAAGAAGCGCTACTCGATTTTTCGGTCACAGACAGAAAAGGGAAAGGGTGTGCTGCCGTCTTAGGTGTTGCCGTTGTAGACGAGGCTGTCTTTGCCTTAACTGAACTGAAACCCGGAATGGAGAAGATATATTTCACATTAGAGCGTGAATTGGCAGAGCCAAGATACGAAATTCATGGGTTCACCCCTGCGCTCATAGTCGGTGTTCCTGAGTTAGATGTGATAAAGAAAAAGGAATTGATGGATAAAGTAGCAAATCTTGTCTTTGCATCCTGCAAAGAAATAGATTATGGAATTGAAGTCAATACTTATCAGGAGAAGATAAATGTGCTTAAAGAGTCGATTCGTAATCGGATTGTAAATGACAGGCAGAAAATTATGAGAGGCGTTAACAAATATTACAATGCAAAAAGGAAATATCCAGAAAAAGACGAGGGATTAACCCCTGTTTTAAAGGGAGGATTTTTGCATAAAAAGGATATTTTAGACCCATGGGGAGTTCCTTATGAGATAATTATTCCATACAGATTTTCCTACTTTACCATTTTGAGTTATGGACCTGATAAAAAGAAAGGGACATCGGATGATATATCTTCTGAAATGGTGCAACCACCCCGTCTAATGAAAGGCGCTGTTAGAGTGGAAGAAGGTATTGTAGCGGATATGGCTTTTGAAGCTGAGGAGTTTAAAGAAAAAGCACCACCTTCCGCTCTACCTGAAGCGACCAGGGTTGAAGAGCCGAGGGTGAGAAGATATTTCCCTGAGACGCTCCTTTTTAAACCTTCACTCATTACCAACAAAGATGGGAAGGCGTCCTTAAAATTGAAACTTGCAGATTCGATTACGAAGTGGAGGATGAGCGTTACTTCTTCCTCCAAGAAGGGCGAACTCGGGACTACCGAAAAGGGTATCAGAGTATTCCAGGATTTCTTTATTGATTTGGATCTACCCATTGCACTCACAGAGGGAGATGAGATATCAATTCCTGTGGCAGTCTATAACTATCTTCCCACTTCACAGAAGATAGAATTGAAATTGGAAGCGAATAGTTGGTTTGAACTGCTCGATGAACCTACCAAAAAGATAGAGTTGAAAAAAGACGAGGTAACGGTGGTCTATTTCAGAATTCATGCAAAGGAACTCGGGTATCACAAACTACTCGTTAAAGCTTATGGAGAGTATATGTCCGATGCGATTGAAAAGAGAATAGAAGTTATGCCCGACGGGAAGGTCCATCTCGATGTATTGAGCGACAGACTCGAGAAGGATGTGGATAAAACAGTCATCATTCCAACCCTTGCTATTGAAGGTGCATCGAAGATATTGGTGCGGATATATCCAGGGATATTCTCCCAGATAGTTGAAGGTCTCGATGCGCTCCTCCGTATGCCATTTGGATGTTTTGAGCAGACTTCCTCTGTGACCTACCCAAATATCTTGGTGCTCGATTATATGAGAAAGATCGAACAGGTC
Organism: bacterium; assembly: GCA_030619885.1. GTDB lineage: Bacteria > Hydrothermota > DG-26 > JAUXAN01 > JAUXAN01 > JAUXAN01. The sequence continues at coordinate 36,022 of JAUXAN010000015.1, read as the reverse complement.
ACACCGGAGTTGGAGATGAAAGCGGAAGGATATATAAATCTTGGCTACCAGCGACTTTTGAGTTTCGAGGTAGAAGGCGGAGGGTTCGACTGGTTTGGTAATCCACCTGCAAATAAACTCTTGACCGCATACGGTTTTATGGAATTTAATGATATGAGTAAAGTGTATGAGATAGATGAACGGGTAATTGAGAGAACGGCAAGATGGCTTCTTTCAAAACAGGAAACGGATGGTTCTTTCCTCCCTGATGAGAGGTACTGCCATGCAGAAACCTGGGGAAAGTTTAAAGGAAAGGAAGTGCTTTCGACCGCTTATGTAGCCTGGTCACTGCTCGATGTGGGAATTCAGGATGCGAAAATCGATAAAGCGATAAAGTTCATAAAGGATAATCTGAATAAAGCAGAAGACCCATACACTTTATCCCTCTGTGCCAATGCCCTTGTCTTGTACGGTAAAAATGATGCGGCAACAAAAAGGGTCTTTGAAAAACTTGACAGAATGAAGGTGGAAGAGGGAAATGTAGTTTACTGGAAACCTGTTGTTTCGTCCATAACAAACACGAGGGGAAATGGCGCGCAGATAGAGACCACCGCATTAGTGTGCTATGCTCTGCTTAAGTATGGAAAATACGGTGACATACTGAATAAGGCGTTGACCTATTTAATTCAGTCGAAAGACCCTTATGGCACATGGTATTCCACGCAGGGAACCATTCTTGCCCTCCGCACATTGCTTGCATCATTGGGAGGAATAGCGGAAAAGACAGATGGTGAGGTAGTTGTCAAGATAAATGGAGAAAAATACCAGAGTATAAGGATCACTCCGCAGGATTGTGATGTTGTGAGAACGCTCGATTTAAAGAAAGAAACGAAAAAAGGCAAAAACAGAATTGAACTTTCGTTCAAAGGTGAAGGAAGTTTACTCTACGAGATTGTGAGCAAGTATTATCTGCCATGGGAGGCCGAACCGAGACCACTAAAAGAACTGTTGACCATCGATGTGAAATACGACAAAAAGGAACTCGTCCAGAATGACATCGTAGGGGTGAAGGTGAATGTAAGAAACAACAGACCAGGCATCGCACATTTAGTCATCGTAGATTTAGGAATTCCACCTGGATTTCAGGTTCTCACACCCGATTTAGATGGACTCGTTGAAAAAAAGACGATAGAGAAATACTCTTTAACGGGGAGACAGATAATAGTCTATCTTGACAAGATAGAAAGTGGTAGACCCATTGACTTTACATACCGTTTGAGGGCGAAGTATCCGCTTCGGGCAAAGACTGTGCAGTGCAGGGTATACGAATACTACAACCCTGAAATTGAGACAGTGAAAGAACCGTTCGAGATAGTGGTGAAATAAATACGTTAAATTTCAAAAACACATCGAGAGGTTTAAAACTTTTTAAAGAAGATTTTTATACATATCAACAAAGTTTGTAGAAGAAAAATGAAAGACAGCATCAAAACTGAATGGCTGTTTGTCTTTCTGCTTATACTCTCCTGCAGCAGAGACTATCCTATTGGACCAGAGATAGGTGTGCGTTTTCCTCTTTCAGTTGGTAACTACTGGATGTTGGAAAGAGAATTCAAAGTAGAGTTCAGTAATTCAGAGCAATGGGTCAGTCAGGATTCAATCTGCTGGAAAATTATAGACAGAGGAAATTTATATGGGTATCCAAGTTATGTCCTTCTGAACGAGTCATACGAGGACCACTATTCATCTTCTTCACTCAATTGGTATACTGATTTCTGGGATGGAGACTATGGTCTTTATAACATAGGTCATTCATCTCCTGGAGGCGGACTTCCACTCAAGTCTCCTAAAGGATTGATATTCGTATTCAGGGGTAGAAAGTTTTCTTCTCTACAGAGTCTTTTTGAATGGATTGAGAGACCATATACTACAAAGGGAGACACTATTCTTAGAATTCCTCCAAGAAAGGTACTTGAATACCCATTGACAATTAGCAAAGAATGGGTGGCATTTGGTGATGTATGGCTACAGGTGAGAAAAGTTGTGGGTAAAGAATATATATTTACACCAGCAGGTACATTTTCATGTTATAAGATACAGGTACTGAGTGATTGGGATGACGATGGGGTATGGGATGAAGATATGGAGTGGTATGACTGGTTTGGGAAAAATGGGCTTGTAAAGAGATGGAGGTGGTCAAAGGGCGAATACTATGATATGTATGGAAACTGGGCAGGATACTATGAGGTTACAGATATAACCGTATTAAAAAAATATTATTTGTCAGGAATGTAACTTTTATGGGAGGTAATTATGAAAGGTTTGATAATCATTTTATTGTTGGCTCAAATTGGTTCAAATGATGGAGAAAGAAAGATAGGTTTTGGCTTTGGACAAACATTGGGAGAACATCTTCTAACACCTTCCCTTTTCACAATGAGGATAAAGTCTGGTGAATCCTTTTACATCGCTCCAGAAGTAAATTTCAATTTTTCATCTTCAGAAGATAAGATCGATTCCCATGAAAGTTCTACCACACTCATAGGCGCAGAGACAAACATCTTCCGAATAATGAAGGGAAAAGAACGAACGAGATTATATGGAATTTTCGGTGTTGGTTTTGAAAGATATAAAACTACTTCAAAGTGGTATGAATGGGAATGGTTAGGAGAAGATGTCAAAGTTGAAAGAACTAATCTAAGAACAACACTTGGGGGAAATTTGGGATTTGGATTTGAACGATTCTTAACCTCCAACCTTTCATTGAATATCAATTCTATTTCAAACCTTAATGCGGTATGGGAAAAAACTGAAGAGGATAGAGAGGGAGAAAAAGAGACATTAGAAGATAGTTTCGGATTTTCGATTGATTTTCAAAATTTGAAATGTTGTATATATCTGATCTGGTATATGTAGTTAAACCTAACAGAAAAAATCAAAAAAGATTATCTGACAACCATTTTGCAGGAAGCTACAGATAATTGAAAGATTCAAGATTCGAAGATTGCAAATTTTTTTTAATCTTTATTCTTCTAATTTTTGAATCTTGTATATCTGCGTTCACCCCGTTAGAAAGGACGGGGAGAGGAGTTTCTTCTAATGAATTTTTTCCATTTATCTTATAAATGAACTTTCTAACGGGGTTCACCTGCGTCCCTATTTTTAAAATGATTTGCATGTTATTTTTCATTTCATAACATTTAATCCTGTTCATCCTGTCCATACGGATCCGTATGGATGCGGGAAAACCCTGCACTACCTTCTTTGGTTAGAAAACTTTTCCAAAATTGTCTTAAAATAAAAATCTGTGTTAATCTGTGTTCATCTGTGGTTTTATTTTTTTTATTTTTATTTTATTTTTTTAATTTTTTTTCAAAAATTGGTTGAAAAAACTTGACATTTTATTTTATTTTTTAAAAAATAAAACAAGATGAAGTCCTTTGTAAAAAGGATGAGAGTAGGACTTGTATATAATTTAAAAGAAGAAGACGAGCCCCCACAAAGTGACCTCTATGCGGAGTACGATTCTGAGGAGACTATCTCTGCTATGGAGAACGCGCTTTTGAAGAATCACGATGTCGTTCGTATCGAGGCAGACGAGAATATGTTTGAAAAATTAAAAAGTGCTGAACTCGATATCGTTTTCAATGTAGCAGAAGGAAGAAATGGACCAGCAAGAGAATCTCAGGTTCCCTGCGTGCTCGATATGTTGAATATCCCTTACACAGGTTCTGACCCGATTACACTCGCAATCTGTTTGGATAAAGCCAGGGCGAAAGAAATATTGCATTTTTATAATATACCAACACCGCGTTTTGAAATATTTTATAATTCAAAACAGAAATTAAACTCACTGGAGTTTCCTGTTATTGTAAAACCTTTACGAGAAGGTTCAAGTAAAGGTATAAGAAATAATTCTGTAGTTCATTCGAAAGAAGAACTCGAAAAAGTCGTTTACAACTGCATAACCGTTTACAATCAACCTGCACTTGTAGAAGAATATTTAACTGGCAGGGAATTCACCTGTGCATTACTCGGTAATGGTAAAGTGCGGGTGTTACCAATTGTAGAGATGGTTTTTGATAACCTCCCAAAAGATGCGAAACCGATATACTCTTTTGAGGCGAAGTGGGTATGGGATACTCCAGACCATCCTGTTGAGATATTCGAATGTCCTGCAGATATTCCCGCTTCATTAGAAAAAAAGATAAGAACTATCTGCATCAAGGCGTATAGAGTTTTGAACATTCGTGATTGGTGTCGAATTGATTTGAGACTCGACAAAGAAGAAATTCCAAATATTCTTGAACTCAATCCCATACCCGGAATTCTGCCAAAGCCTGAAGAAAATTCCTGTTTTCCGAAGGCTGCCAGAGCAAGCGGTATAGATTATGATGAACTTATCAATCGTGTTTTAAAAATAGCATCAAAACGGTGTGGACTGATATGAATGCCATTAAAATCGTAGTCGCCTATAATGAGATATCTCCTGCGAAGGAAGGAGATACTAAGGGATACGAGAATCGCAAGGATGTAGAAACGATATCTGATATACTCAAAGATTCGGGTCATGAAGTTTTTCCGGTCAGTTTTAAAGAGCCCGTTGAGTTCATCAATTTAATGAAAGAGTTGAATCCCGATGTAGTTTTTAACTTGGTTGAAGAAGCAATTGGTGAAGCAAGGGGTGAGATGCTTTTCTGTTCATTGCTTGAATTATTCTCTATCCCCTATACGGGTTCCCAACCTGTTGCTATAGGACTCTGTCTAAATAAAGAGAAGACGAAGTCAATCCTTCGCACTTTTGGGATCCCGACCCCTTCCTATCGAGTTGTAGAAAAATTGGATGATATTGACAATGTAGATAGATTTGATTTTCCAAGTATTGTAAAACCATTAAGTGAAGATGCCAGTTTCGGCATAGAAAACAGTTCAGTAGTTTTTGAAAGTAAACAACTGTTCGATAGGGTGCATGACATACTGAATACATATAAGCAACCCGCATTGGTTGAAAAATATATTGATGGAAGAGAGTTAAATGTTGCAATCATTGACGGAGCCGTTATGCCAATCTCCGAAATTGATTTTTCTACTCTCCCTTCAGGTATGCCGAGGATATGTAACTATGATGCCAAATGGACAGAAGATAGTGTGGAGTATCAGAATACAGTCCCTGTATGTCCATCCACCCTATCTGAAGATTTAGAAAGGATGGTCAGAGATATTGCACTCGAATCCTATAACATAATGGGATGCAGAGACTATGCGAGGGTGGATATACGAGTGAGCAAATACGATGTCCCGTATGTTATCGAAGTAAATCCGAACCCTGATATCTCTTTTGATGCGGGTTTTTCACGCTCAGCGATGGCTTCCGGCATCAGTTATGCACAACTCATTGAGAAACTGGCTGAATTACCGATAAAGAGGAAACAAAAATGAGAATCAGACCGTTAGAAAAAGACGACAGAGATACAATAGAATCTCTACTTACAAAATGTGGTGGCTTTACACCACAAGAGGTCAGTTGTGCAATAGAACTCGTTGATTTTGCACTCGAAAATATAGAGCAAGATGAATATCTTTTCCTCTGTGCCACCGATGACAACGGTGGTCTTTTAGGATACGCAAATTACGGTCCAGCAGCTCTGTCGGATGGGGTCTTCGAACTTTACTGGATTGCAGTGAAAAGGGAAATGCAGAGGAATGGAGTTGGAAGTGCTCTTATAAAGAGAGTGGAGAGTGAAGTCAAAAACTTAAATGGAAGAAAAATCCTGGTAGAGACTTCGTCTCAAGACAAGTATAGATTAACCCGAAATTTTTATCTGAAAAATGGCTATGTTGAAGCAGGTAGAATTGGGGATTTTTACTCCATCGGTGATGACAAGATAATTTATGAAAAAAATTTGGTGTAAAATGTACAGGAGGGAAATAAGATGGAAGAGTGGCAAGATATTTTATCGAGAAGTATAACAAGAGTAAGTGAACTCAAAACATATTTTGATGTAGATACACAAAAGACACGGAGGGTCGTCAACAAATACCCGATGCGTATCAACCCATATTTCATAGATTTAATTCAAAACAGAGGAGATGTTATATGGAAACAGTGTATTCCAGACATTGCTGAGATTGAAGACCCATTCGGGATGAAAGACCCACTCAGTGAAGAAGTAGACTCACCTGTAGTAAATTTAACTCACCGCTATCCTGACAGGGTTCTTCTTCTCGTAACAGACCAATGTGCGATATACTGTCGATTCTGTACCCGAAAGAGAAAGGTTGGGCACAAATTCGTCGTTACGGACGATACGATAAGAGCAGGTATTGAATATATTAGAAAGACAAAGAAGGTGAGGGATGTCGTTCTCTCCGGTGGAGATCCACTTCTACTTACAGATAAAAAATTAGAATGGATTCTAAAATCATTGAAAGAAATCCGACATATTGATATAATACGGATTGGAACTCGTATACCCTGCACCTTACCTCAAAGGGTTACAAAAAGACTCACCAAGCTACTTAAGAAATATCACCCGCTCTATATAAACACCCACTTCAACCATCCAAATGAACTGACAAAAGAGGCACAGATTGCCTGCGAGAAGTTTGCAGATGCAGGAATTCCATTGGGTAATCAAACTGTTCTACTTAGAGGGATAAATGACGACCCTGATATTATCAAAGACCTGTTCAGGAAACTTCTCACATTCAGGGTAAAACCATATTACCTTTTCCAGTCGGATTTTGTGAGAGGTGCCAATCATTTTAGAACTACTATTCAGGAAGGTTTAGAGATAATGCGTAAATTGCAGGGATACATCTCCGGACTTGCAGTTCCCCACTTTGCAGTTGATATGCCGGGCGGCGGAGGAAAGATACCGCTCTTACCGAACTACATTGTAAAGATAAACAACAGAGAGATCATCATGCGAAACTATAAGGGTAGAATCTACAGGTATCCCCAGATAACTGAGCTCACCCCTGTGTCAGAAGAGCCTGTTACTGTAACTCAGCAGGAATTATTCACTGAGGTAGAGACGACTGTAGGAGCAAAAAAGTAAGTGATAAAAACCAAGTATGAATTTATAGACCATACCGCTGACCTCGGTATCAAAGTTTGGGGCAAAAATTTGCCACTTCTTTTTTCTAACTCAGCTTATGCCCTCTTCGATATAATAACCGACCTCAACAATGTGGAAGAGAAAGAAAGAAAAGACATAGAAGTAAAATCAGAAAATTTGACTGAATTATTCGTTGAATGGTTGAGGGAATTGCTCTACAGATTTGAAGTCGATGAAATGATCTTCAAAAAGTTTGACATACATACTCTTACTGAGCAGAAACTCTCCTCCCACTGTTTCGGTGAGAAGATTGATAGAAGAAGGCACAAGTTGAAGAGCGAAATAAAGACAGTAACCTACCATCAACTCTACATAAAGAAAGTAAAAGATGTCTGGGAAGTCCAGGTCATATTTGACATATAAGCCCTCGAGTTGGTAGTGAATGGTCTTCCCCTACGGGTCTGCGACAGGCCGTTCATCATAATTAAAAAATGTAACAATAACCACATGGATGGAAGGGGTTCTGTTTTTTTCCTTTCTCCTGTGCTTTAGTCTGTGTTAATCTGTGTAATCTGTGGTTCAGTTCTGCGGGTTCTTTTTTTCTCTGTGTTTATCCATATCAGCATCCGTCCATACGGATTCAGAAATGGTGTTCCGTGTTTGTTCTCGGTACATCATATTTGTAGTAAGCAGAACATGCACCCTCTGAAGAGACCATACACGGTCCAACAGGGGAATGTGGCGTACATTTCTTCCCAAAGAGAACGCAATCTTGTGGAAGTTTGTTTCCCATCAGAATCTCACCGCATATACAACCTTTGGGCTCACGGGACTGTTTAATTTTAACTTTAAATACCTTATCGACATCACAGAAGTTATATCTGGCTTTGAGTTCAAGCCCACTCTTTTTAATCCTGCCTATACCCCGCCAGTCCGTATCTTTAACCTCAAAAACCTCTTCTAAAATCTTAATAGCCTCTAAATTTCCTTCTTCTTTTACACTTCTTCTATACTGTATGTCTACTTTGAATCGTCCTCTTTTAAACTGTTCTAAAAGGAGAACTATGGAGTGGAGTATGTCAATAGGTTCAAAACCTCCAATTACACATGGGATCTGATAATCTTTTGGTATAAAGTCATATCTGTGGGAACCTATTATGGTAGAGACATGGCCGGGGAGGAGGAAGCCATCGATTCGGTTTTTTCCCATTTCCAACACACCTTTAATGGCTGGTGGGATGAGTTTAAAACGGGAAAACACATAAAAGTTATGCACACCCTTCTCCTTTGCCTTCCGAATCGTAACAGCAACAGTTGGGGATGTGGTTTCGAACCCTACCCCTACAAAAACGATCTTTTTATCACCTTCTATTTCAGCTATGTTGAGAGCATCCATTGAGGAGTATACGACCCTTATATCCCTACCTTTTGCCCTCTCTTTCTCGAGGGTCGAATGACTGCCTGGCACCCTCATCATATCGCCAAAGGTTGTAATGACTATATCTTTTTTTTCCCCAAGTTCGATGATATGGTCAATTTCAGAAATAGGGGTGACGCAGACAGGACAACCAGGCCCTGAAAGGAATTTTAAATTAGAAGGTAGTGCATTTCTTATACCGAACTGGGATATGGCAACAGTATGTGTTCCACATACTTCCATAAAAGATAGTGGAGAAGTGACAAGACTATCTATTTTTTTGAGAAGATTTTTAGCAATTTTGCTGTCTCTGAATTTATCAAGGTTTACCATATTGAGCCTTGTAACTCAGATATTATTTTTTCGTTATTGAACCAATTCATCGAGCAGGTCAAGGGTCTCTTTTGCTTCTGTCTCGTCTAAAATCTGTATTCCAAACCCTGCGTGTACTATCACAAAGTCACCAACTTTCACATCAGGAATTAGGGTGAGAACAACCTTTCTTTTAACCCCCCTGAAATCTACAACCCCTTTCTCGCCTTCAACGGAGATGAGTCTACCTGGTATCGCCAAACACATATCAACAGGATTTTTTTTCAAAAAACATTTTAATTGGACGCAGATTTCCGTCCCTACGGGTCGTATGACAGATAACCGCAGATTTATTTTTATTTCCTTCATATTTCATAATATTTTATCCTGTTCATCCTGTCAAAAGTTATGTATCTTTCAACCCTACAGATGGAAATTCTCTCAGTTTGTTCAATACGATTTTCTTTATCTCCTCGAGCCTCTCTTCAGTTTTTGCCTCAAATCTCAAAACCAGAACTGGCTGTGTGTTAGATGCCCTCACCAACCCCCATCCATCACCAAAAAGCACCCTCACACCATCTATGTCTATCACATCATAATTTTTTTTGAAATAATCCCTCACTTTCTCAACTATACCGAACTTTGTCTCATCAGAACAGTCAACTCTAATTTCGGGTGTCGAGTGGTAGTAAGGAATTTCGGATGCCAACTTCGAAAGAGGTTCATCTGTTTTTGAAATTATCTGCAATAAGCGAAGTGATGCAAATATAGCATCATCGTAGCCGTAATAGTTATCTTTGAAGAACATATGTCCTGACATCTCTCCTGCGAGTGGTGAGTCTTCTTCTTTCATCTTCGCTTTTATCAGAGAATGCCCTGTCTTCCACATAATAGGTACACCACCATGAGATTCTATGAATTCTACGAGTCCTTGAGAACATTTGACTTCGAATATTATTGGCAGACCTTTTTTCTTTTCGAGTATTTCTTTTGAAAATAAAGCAAGAAGTTTATCTCCCCATATTATATTACCATTTTCATCTATAACACCTATTCGGTCGCCATCACCATCATAACCTATCCCCAAATCCGCTTTTTCCCCTTTCACCAGTCTAATCAAATCCACTATATACTCTGGTACTGTAGGATCTGGCAGATGATTCGGAAAGTTGCCATCTGGTTCACAATATATACATTCCACCTCACATCCTAAATCTTTAAACAGTTTTCTCGCAATTGGACCTGCTGTGCCGTTACCCGGGTCTACTATTATCTTTAGAGGTCTCTCAATTTTGACTTTAGTCTTCAGAAGTTCAATATATGCATCTACCGGATCTTTCGATTCAATACTCCCTTTGCCTTTAATGAAGTCTTTCTTTTCGATGATCTTTTTCAAGTCCTGTATCTCATCGCCATATATAGTGGTTTCCCCTTTGCATAGTTTAAATCCATTATACTCTTTTGGATTATGACTCCCTGTTATCATAATACCGCCGTCTGTAAGGTAGTGGAATATTGAAAAATACAGCACTGGTGTAGGAACTACCCCAACATCTATAACATCACAACCCGTTGAGAGGATGCCTTCTGATAATGCATCTTTCAGCCGATGTGAACTGAGTCTCACATCGGTGCCAAGAGCAATCTTTTTCAATTCTGCTCTTCTTATAATTGTGCCAAACGCCTTACCAATGGAGCAGACCACATCATCTGTCAAATCTGTCTCTGCTAAACCTCTAATATCATACTGTCTAAAAATCGCTGGATTCATATTACCTCTTTATTATGGGGGTATTTTATAACTGCAAGTCACCAAGTCAAGAAAAATCGACCTGATGCACCGAGCGGAGCGAGGAGCTATGTACCGAGGGACTGACCCCACGTCTTATACCTCCTTCAAGGGGTCAAAGGAAAAGAAACCACAGAAGAAATAGGTTGGGTCTTGACAAACTTGATAAATTCGTGTAATTGTAAGTAATTCAATGTTTAGAGTAAAAGAAAGGGATCTTACAGAGGGAAGTCTTATAAGAAATATATGGGTGCTTGCAGCACCTATTATGATAGCCAATTTTCTTCACGATGCTTTTAATTTAGTTGATATGTTCTTTGTCGGAAAACTGGGACCCGCGGCTATTGCTGCTGTTTCTATGAGTGGAGTTATTATGATGATAGTTATCGCAATGGCGATAGGAATTTCAATAGGGACAGTAGCAATGGTTTCGCGATTTATAGGAGCTAAAGATAGAGAAAATGCTGAAAATGTAGTTATCCAGTCTTTGTTTATTGCGTTGTTCTTATCTATATTTATAGCAGTTTTCGGTTGGTTCTTATCAGGACCTATTTTGAGACTACTTGGTGCAAATCAGGAAGTCCATAGGCTTGGAGTGAAATATTTACGCATAGTATCCGTATTTTCATTCACTATATTCTTTTCTATAACTTTAAACTCAGCATTAAGAGGGGCTGGAGATGCAGTTACGCCTGTAAAAATTATGGCATTCTCAACTGTGTTGAATATAATTCTCGACCCCATAATGATATTTGGACTACTTGGATTCCCCAGAATGGGAGTGGCTGGTTCAGCACTTGCCACGGTTATAGCAAGGGCCTGTAGTCTCCCTATATTAATGATTGTATTTTTAAGAGGCTATTCTTATCTTCATATTAAGAAACATCATTTTAAAGCAGATTTTAATCTTATGTGGAGAATTATAAAGATAGGTATATTCAGTTCTATTGAGGCACTGATAAGGAACATATCCTCACTTATTCTTATTTCGATAGTTGCGAGGTTTGGAACAAATGCTGTTGCGGCTTATGGAATAGTTTTAAGACTCAGAATGGCAGCTATATTTTTTGGACTAGGCATTGGAAATGCAGCCGCTACAATTGTAGGACAAAATCTGGGTTCAAATAAACCAGGTAGAGCGGAACGTTCTGCATGGATATCTTGTGGACTGAATTTAGCAATAATGGGCTCAGTAGGAATTATATATTTTATATTTGCTAACCCAATTGTAAGGGTATTTAATAAAGATATTGAAGTGGTAGCCTTGGGAGTTGATTTTTTACACTTTGTATCAGTTAGTCTATTCTTTTTGGCTTTTTCACTCGCTATTGCAAAGGCATTTCAAGGTGCGGGAGAGACAATACTACCAATGATAACTACAGGAATATCATTACTTCTAGTGCGTATTGTTTTTGCCCTCTTTTTGTATAGAACTATAGGTGTGCGAGGTGTATGGATAGCTTTAACTATCTCTGATATTGTAAATATGTCCTCCCTCAGCCTGCTGTTCAAAATGGGGAAATGGAAATCTAAAAGAATATAACTCATCAGAGACACCCATACGGCCCGTATGGGTGAAATAGACGGATTGACACAGAAAGATTATACATTAAGGCTTTAGCCTTGCAAATAGTAGGGACAAACCTTGTGCCTGTCCAGAAAGTAAATTTTAATGATTTGAGCACATCATTGATACAAGTTACTTTTTTTTAGATTTTCTTTTCTTAATCAATTCAATCAAAATCTCATTGTATGGTCTATTTTTATCTCTATTCAATGAATAATATACATCAACATTCATTCGCTTGCCTTTGATCAAATCTACTCTCTCAAGCAATTTCAAATTACGACAAGCTGTAGCACGTGGGATATCAAGTATATCAGAGAAATCATCTGCACCTAGTGCATTTTTTTCCAAAAGGATTTCAATTATCCTTAATCTGGTCTTATTTGCCAGGGTTTTAAACAACTTTAATAATAGATCCATTTAATCACCTCCTCATAGTTTGCGAATTTCATTCATATCATGACTTGTTCACAAATTCGAATTTCTGAAATATTATTAAATGCGTATGTTAATTTATCATAATTGATTTTAATCAAAAAAGTCTAAGAAGTCAATATTATATTTGTCCACAAATTCGAATTTTTGAAATATTGTGATAAGGCATATGTTAGTTTATTATAATTGATTCTACTAGATCCAGAGAAGTTAATATTCATTTACTCACAAATTCGAATTTCTGAAATAGTTTCATCAAAACAAATCGGATTTGTTCATGTTCTTTCAAACAATAAAATAAATGTCTCTAATTATAGATTTTGGTGTCAGAATTCTACTTGTCCACAAATTCGAATTTTTGAAATAGATTTCTGAAGATTTAAAGTTTTTACTGTTGGGATGTATTCTTCGTTTGTATTTAATTAGTTTTTACCATATACAATTGCATTTTATATTTTTATAGTTCATTCCTAACTTCTGCCACATTGCTTTGGTTTCTTTACAGAGCGCTATTTTATTATACTTGTATTTTTTCTTTAAATATTCGATGATGTCTAAATACATCTTTAGTCGCGTTGTAAAATCTATCTTTTTACCCCAACTTGAAGTTTCTTTTAAATAAACTTTCCAACTGTTATCTTTGGTACCATTGAGCGTACTTTGCAATCCTCTTAATGAACCAAAGGTTATCCTTTCTGGAACAAAGTTTGAAAAAATTAAATCAACAAGTTCCTTATAATACTTTTGCCAACCTTCCACAGGTACCATCGGGTCTATTCTTATTCTAATTTCGTAATTTTTCTTGCTCAAGTTCCTTGCCGCCTCAATCCTATTTAAAACTTTTGGCGCTCCTTTCTCCCATCTCTCTGCTACAGGGATAGCATTTAAACTAAAACTCACAATAACTTGACGATGAGAATTTATCTCCAAAAGATTTTTAATTCTGTCAGATTTTGTAACGAATAATATTTTATGTTTTTTTTGTTTTTCAAACATTGGAATTATAAATTTAGAGAATGGCAATTTGCCATTTTCATACATAAGAGAATCAGCAATTTCACCTGTATTTAAAATCTCAGGCTCATTTACTTTATCAAGAAATCCTTCGGTATGTAATCTTATTTTATCAAAATCTTTAACTTTAAAACCAGGCATAATTTTATTTTTATGAAATCTAAATGTGCCTTTCAAATAGCACCAGGCGCAGTCGTAAGGGCAGCCATAAGCCCATTTTAGTTCGAGAAAATGAGGACATATCACATCAGTAGGTTTTTCAGGCAAAGGTGTCTTATCAAAGCGAGTAATAATGGAACCATCGTTAACTTTCTGGACTAGAGTTTTTACATTATTATTTAGCAGCCGATATTTTTGATATTTAAGTTTGCTGTTTGGAGGCATATAGTGTATAATTGTATAGTTTAATTTACTACACTATACTACACTTTTGATGTTGTCTTGTCAAGACATTTTAGAAAGTAAACTCCAAAATCTAATCAATTTCCCAGGGAGAGATTAAAAGAACCTCAATTAAAAAGAAATTGCAAAATCTGAAAAACAAGAAAAAATCAAATTATAAAAGCCCAACCCTCAAATTCTCTATCCTTTAGATGGTAAATTTCCTTAAAACACGGAAAAATGCAGCAACTCTTTGGTTTACAATAGTTACCCCAATTTTTTGCATAAAATTCGGCAAAGCCCTAAAAAAATACTTGACAAGATTAGAGTAAATATGTTATGTTATAAATGGCTTAGGTATAAACCGGAGGTATCGGTAACCGATTATCGTTGATGGTTTAGTAACCTGAGCCTTTTTATTTTGGCTTCCAATACCAAATTCTGAATTTTTTGATGATTGTTGATTTAATTCTTTGACTTGACCATGTAGGTTCTAACAAGTCTTTTACCCCAAGTTTCTTTATTAGTTCTTTCCTAATTTGATTTTTCCATCTATTTCTCGTTGGTAAATTGTTGTTTAAAATACATCCTAACAATAAATCACAAAGGCACAAACGTATATTTTCGGGTGAACTTGACTTTATCGAACCAATATGTCTTAGAGTTGGTGCTTTTTTATCCTTACTATAACTTTCGCCCACAACACAAAAAGATTCGCGTATGAGCTCTATAAAACGGTCGTAATTACAACGAGCCAACTCATCAACAAGAAGAACTGCATTAGTAACTCTTTTTGTATTATGTGATAAGATTAATTCAGTAAATTTTTTATAGACTCTGGCTTTTTTAATGGAATCTGGTTCATATGGTTTACCAAAATAATTGAGGTCAAATTTTATAGATTTGGTATCAACAACTATAGCACAAAACCAGCTATCAGATTTAAAAAAGGCATCAATAGATTCTAAACATACAGTAAAATTATGTTTACTGAAACAATTTTTGTATTTTGTTTCAATTATGTTTTTATGTTTATCTAATAAACGCTTGTGACTATGAATTGTTGTAAGTTTGCGATGCAATTTCTTAGAAGGACAAAATAATAAACCCAATAACAGAAACCTTTTATCCGGTTGGTCATAAGATTCATCTAAATATATTACCATATTATAAAATTTATCAATATTTTATAATTTATTTCTATTTTAAAAAATGGAAACTGCCTCCATTTTCCCACTATCACGGGGCTAATTTTACAAGAAAAAGTCACCGAGTCAAGAGAAAAACGATAACTGGAATTTACTTTGGATTTGGTAATATTGGGATTTTCCAGATTAACGCAAAGGTTTAAATTGGGGACATTACACTAATTTAACTTTAAAACTTTTTCCAATTGCAGGCAAAGTTTCACTGCTTATTTCATAATTTATTTTAATAGTCCCTAATTCACTTCGTTTTTTAAAACTAAATCTTCCAATTATTTCATTCGTTTTTTTAGGAGGTATTTCATAGTTCTCTACAGACAAATTAGATATATTACTTGCAGGTCTTTTCCATCGGAGATTTGAATTTTCTGACCAAATTGAATTATACATGATATCTGCCGATATCTCCAAATCTAATCTAAGATTTTTTATACTTATATTGGATTTATTATTCAAGTATACAACTACTGGCACATTACTCCCTTTTGCTTCCGAAATATAGACCTTGTTTCTGGCAATTTCACTTTTTTGCTTTATGAATATTTCTAAATCTGGAATATGTTCTTTTTTATAAATCACACAAATCGCAGAGACAAACAATAGAGCGAGCAATACATAAAGGGCGTTTGCAATTGTATATTTTTGCCAGAACAAACTTATGATAAATTGGAGAAATCCTAAAATCGATGTATATTGTTTAACTACTTCAAATAAAATTCTAAAAATTTTCTTAAACATCTTTAATAAAGTCTAAATCCATTTCTCTAGGCTTACGAATCATCGTCTTTACTGTTCTCTTTAAATTTCAGTTTTGTTTGGGTAGGTTCCTTTACAAAGGATAGTTGCTGATTTCTGGAGCCCTTATACACATCCACAGATTTCCTTATCTCATTCTGTGAGGTTGCAGGTTTTGCACCATTGTCTTCGAGAAAAGCCTTGACGGTTTTACGATTAAAACCAGGAATACCAAGTTCGTGAAGGTCTTTGCATTCATCACTGTCAATTGTAAACGCAGGTATATTTGCCTTGAGAATTATTTTTGCCATAGTATAAGTTTTTGAGCCTTTTGGTCCATACGGGACAAAAACAATGTCAGCAAGAACACAAGAAAGCCAATTCCTCTCCATTATATTCTTTCGCAACTGTCTTGTCTCGTCTGGGTCACTGACAGAAAGCATTAATAACTCACCATTTTTAGCCCGTCTAAAATACTCGTCTCTTTCGGGAAATTCATGTAATGGCGGATAAAATCTGTCTTTTAAAAAAGATTCGAATGTCTCTTTATTTAGCCCTTTTGCCGAAAAGAGAGTTGTTGTTGTGTTTTTTCTGAATAAACTCAGTCTAAAAATCTCGGTCTCTATTACCGAATGCCAACCACCAATATAATTCATCTGGTATTCTCGCACTGTAAAAAGGACCTGGTTTGTCTCAAGCAGTGCAGTCCCACCACTTTTATCTGAACAAATCACAGCCATAGTAAAATGGTCAAGGAGTTTCAACGGACCACTGTAGTAAATTCTATCGGGACATTTATTCCCAAGTCTTTTAATAAGTTTTTGCGGATATTTAGAATCGTCTGGAGTTATTATTTTATATTCCATAGTTTTTTCACCACTGTGTCTATTTTGGTTCTTGACATTAAAAGTACCGTCCCCATTTTTCCCTTTGATATTCTTTGATTTTTGCCTGCTGAACTCGTTTCAGCATCTCGGGATTATCAAGATAATCGTCACCTACCTGTGCGTGTCCGCACGCAGACAGGTCCTTTGTTATTGTAAGAATCTTATCAACAAGGTCAATAAATGGTTTTTGTTCAACTTTAACTGTCATGCCCTGCTCCCAGATTTTTCGTAATGTTTTTTGTCAGATGTCAAGATATGCATACAATACAAATATCCTCATTAGTTAGTATCTTTGATAAAACCAATTTTATGTTTTGGCCTTTCTGGCATAGTCAGTAGTCCTCTCAAAATTTCAAATATCCGTTTAATTTGCTGGTCATGTTCCTGAATCTTCCGTAGTATGTCTTTGTGAGTTGCTAATACTTGTCTTAATTTTACAAATACTCGCATTATTTGAATATTAACCTGAATTGCTCTTTTGCTTTTCAGTACACTTGAGAGCATGGCTACACCTTCCTGAGTAAAAGCATAAGGCATATATCTTAATCCCATTTTGTCACCAGAATTGGAGGTCACAAATTGTGACCTCCAATCTTCAAACTCCTTTTTGCTCAATTGAAACATAAAATCCTCTGGAAACCGTTCAATATTCCTTTTTACTGCCTGCTTGAGCACCTTTGTCGCTACTCCATAAAGTTTTGCCAAGTCTCTGTCAAGCATTACTTTTTGGTCTCTTATTAAGAGTATTTTGTTTTCTATAGTTTCTTGAGGTATTAATGATTTTGTTTTATCTTTCATCTATTGCCCCCAATTCACTCTTTTTAATACAGACAAAAATTGAATAATACCATGCTCAATAATCCTCCTTGAAAAATCGATAGAGTTAGTAATCATAATGTATTCATCCATTTCTTATAAAATCTGTCAAAACTATACAAAATAAAACACCGCCCGTCAAGAGAAATTTTTGAATTTTTTATCTTGACTGTATAAAATTTTATTGTAAAATGACAACCGATGGTAAAGAATAAGAAATTTTATTGGCTTGCGAAAATAGCAGTTCAGAAAGGGGGTTGACAAAGAGATAGTTTTAGTTAAAATAGGGAATATGTAAGGGAGAGAAATGAAGGAAATCTTTAGTCTAAAGTTCATAATTTACGGCTTAACGGTTATCCTGATAGTTATTGCCTCCTCGGTTTTGTAAAGAAGGGAGAAGTATTATGAATATGAGACTTGACCATATACAATTAGTATTATTCAGTCCAGGAATTATAGTGGTTGATAAATTGAAAACTGCAAATATGCTTAATGATAGTTTATCTGGCATCTTCGATGGAGATCCTATAATACTGCCAATACCCGATGACGCCCCTTTAGAGATTCCCAGAATGCAACTGAAATCTAAAGATGAACGGTATAATTTGACAATTGCTAAAAATAGGCTTGATTTTATATTTCGTAGCAAAAAGGATGAACAAAGAGCCGAGTTTCCCGTTTCCGGGCTCTTCAAAACATTTATAAAGGTTTTCCAATACTTTAAAGAGGATATTCATTCTCAATTCACAAGAGCCGCTATAGTAGCTAACTGGATTATAGAATTAGAAAAGACTCCAGCTGCAGAGCATCTATTGTCAAAGTATATCCGTAAAGAGACTTCCATAAGTAATCCTTACGAATTAGAACTGCACTTTCTGACAAAAGAGTTGGTTGCGGGGTTGAAGGTAAATAACTGGACACGGATTAAATCAGCCCGCAAAATTTCCGAACCTGAACAAAATAGACTTATTACGTTTCATATTGATATAAATACACTGGCTGAAGAGAAGTATAAATTTAATCAAGAATTATTGCAAGAGTTCTTGAGTGAAAGCAACAGGATGATGAATGATATAATTGATAAACATTTAAAAAGGATGGAGGAATGAACGATGGCTACGATATCAACTGAGCTAAATATCAAAAGAGAATCTTCTTTTACAACAACTCGGCCTTTAATAACCTTGCCTTCTAAAAAATTAGAAGAAATGTTGCATCCATTCAAAGGAGCACAAGTTCCTGATCAATTCGAACTTGTACTTCTCTACGCCATATTGCTGCATGATCTTGCTTACATTCCATATGCTTTTCTTTCAGAGGAAGAAATCGAAACCCAGATTATTGAAATTCCGATTGACTATCGGGAGTTCTACAATATAAGCGACATTTTAAGATCTTGGCTTAAGAGGGAAAAAGAACCCAAAGAATTAGAACAGGAAGCATTACTTGCTATTGCAAGCGAATTTAGCCAGATTGAAAAGGTCCAATCTATTTATATTCAGAAATATAGGGAGGAATTACAAATTCAGATACTACTTTCTATCGTCCAATATGAGAGCGATCTGATGGATATTCTTCTCGATATTGAATATGATATTAGGAAAAGATATCCAGAGATAGTTTTTGAATTTTTCTATCCACCTGCTGGGATATCAGGAAAAGAAGACTTTATTCACCCAAGAGCTCAGTGCATCTACTCGAGGTAAATATGGCTGATTATGCAGTACATTTATCTCAGGCAAAACATAATGAGGAAGTGGCAAATAGGCTGATTAAAGACCCCCCTTATCACGACTGGGGAATCACTGCGGCTTTTTATGCTGCTATTCATTATCTGGAAAGCTGGTTATTCAACCGAAGAGAAAAACATACCGAAACAAGCATACCTGTGGGAATGGATGGCAAACTCCAATTCACTCCCCATGCTTGGCGGGAAAGAATAGTAGAGAGGAATTTAAACAGGAGTGCTTTTAAGAGTTTTAGGAAATTACGAAATGCTAGTGAAACTGCCCGGTATCTAAGTCTTTATAGAATAGGACCGGGGCGAAAACCTCACTGGCTTGGTAGACCAGCATCTCAATATTTTAGACCTGAGAGTGCTGAAATTTTAGTCAAGGAAGACTTGACAGGGCTCAGGAAGGAGCTTAAAATAAAGGCATAGAAATGAAAGAGGAATGAATATTGTGGTGAGAGATTTCTATTCAACAACAAGAGAAACAATAGCCCGCAAGTTATTCTGTAACCATGGATTGTTGTGTTTTCCCAACCGTGTTTTTGCAAGTTTAATAAATGCTTTTTTAGATGGTGCACCCTCAAGAATATCACAGAGTTCATTAGCGAATTCTAATTCCTCAGAAGTTGCATCAATCCAAGAATTTAATGTTTCAATTTTTTCTTCTTTCGCATGTTCCCAATCCATAATGCACCTCCTGTTAATTGGGACTTGTAATCAATAACATCCTTTTCAAACCTCCACTGTTATAGATGGTATGTTCACCCCGTAAGAGACCAGAAGTCTTACGGGGTTCATCCATTTCTTATGAAATCTGCCTAAACTATACATATAAACCACTGTCCGTCAAGAGAAATTTCTTATTTTTTATCTTGACTGTATAAAATTTTATTGTAAAATGACAACCGATGGTAAAGAATAAGAAATTCTATCGGCTTGCGAAAATGGCGGTTCGGAAAAGAGAAGGCTGTGCAAAATAACCGTAAAAATTGGTTGACAAGGATGCAAATTGTTCTTAATATGAAGATGAAAGGATATGAAGACAAAGAAAGTTGATAGAACTCATTTCTTGGATTACTGTAAACGGGCTGATGAATTTTTCGAGGCAATGAGTGACGAGGCGGAATTTGAAAGGTACAATGCGTCAGCTCTTCTTGGTATCCATGCTTCAATTGCACTCACAGACTCATTGATTATTCGCGAAAGTGGGAAACGAGCTGCTGATGAACAGCACATGGATACAGTGAAACTCCTCAAGAATGTTTGTAACACAAAAGGTATCAGTGAAAATGGTCCCAATCGGTTAGGGAAAGTTTTGTCAGAAAAGAACTTCGTTGCTTACGGGGAACACTTTAGAACAATGGATACGAATAAATTGAAGAACATTCGTTTAGATGTAGAACGCTTTTTTACATGGGCATATAAAAACTTTGAATACTTGAGCAAGGAATTCAGCGAGGGAGGATGAAATGGGAGATAGAGGTGCTAAAATAATAAATCAGTGGAAGAATGCACCAGTACGTGAAGAAAGGTGCTATGAACCTATTGCAAACTGCTTAATTCGTGCTCTCATAGTTCCCAAAATTTACTTCGAACGAATTTGGCCCAGATCGAACCATTCAAAAATTGACATAGTTGCTGTAGACCGTGCTGGGACAGGGGATATTCATGTAGTAGAAGTATGCAGAACACTGAAAGAAGCACTCACTAAAGGTGTAGAGAACATAAGCAAAGTTCCTGCCCATTATCGCTGGGTAGGATTTCAAGGAGAGGGACTTCTTCCGTATGATGAAGAGGCAGAACTCAAATTGCTTTCTGAAGAACCACTTCTTCCTGAGTCAGGAATGGGACGGATTGGAGTGATTGAGGTAATTCGAATGGCTGGAAATGATTTGGGAGCGAATATCAAAGTCAAGGCTGAACGATTTAAGGCAGAAAATATTTCTATGTTGATTGAAGAATTTGTGAATCACGAAAAAGCAGATATTGAATTCAAGGAATAAAATTATGAAAAGAAACCTATGGTCATGGGGTAAAACCTGAAAAAAGAATCTAAAGAGACATTTTTCAATCCATTTATTAATTATTTCTTTTTTAAACTGCCTCTGCCCAGCGATTTCAATTGAAGGAATTTAGCCAGAACGAGTAAGTCTGTAGATAGTATGTTCACCCATTCCTTATAAAATCTGCCCAAATCATACAAAATGAAGCAATGACCGTCAAGAGAAATTTTTTGAAAATTTTGCATTTTTTCTTGAGATATAATAGAGAATATTGCAATATAATTTAGCGGGTAAGTCCTACCGCTAAGCGTGCTACTGGAAAGTGGTATAACCTTGCTGTAAGTGAGGCGCTGGTAGGGACCGCTTTTTTATTTATTGAAAAATATTTCTACAACCATGGAGATGAGGGTTGATAATGTAACACAATGACCATCAAGAGAAATTTGTTTTTCCAAAACCCTTGACAAGACATCTTAAGATTTCTATAATTAAAGTAACTGAATTAGAGGTATAAGATGGCAAAGATTAAGGAACTTGAGAAAAAATATAAAGGGGAATGGCTGGCTATCGAAGTTGTTAAAGAAAAGGGAGGCGAACCTATAGAAGGGAAACTTATTCTGCATTCTAAAGATAGAGAAAAAATCTGGGAAAAGATTAGATTATCTAAAGAGAAAGAGATTTATGTGACATTCGCTGGTCCCCCTCTTAAGAAGGGATATGCAGCGGCTTTTTATGAGAATAAATAAAACAGCCCCAATAATCGTTCTCAAACCACTCCTTTTTGGTCCGGATGGTAAGTGTAGAGTTAAAATGGCGTTGGATACGGGAGCAACATTTACTAAAATACCATGGGATATTGCAGAACATCTGGGATATGACCCTGCAACTACCGCTGAGAAAGTCATCATAACTACTGCCAGCACGATAGAAAAAGCTCCCCTAATCACTTTGGAATGGATGAAGGTCTTTGATGTGGTTCATGACCTGCCTCCTAAAAGCAGGCTGGACGGGCTACTTGGATTATCATTTCTAAAGCACTTGGATATAAATATCAATTTTAAAAAAGGCTCTTTAGAACTAAAAGACCCATAACCGTAAAAAGGGGGAAAGTGGAAATTGTAGATGCACTGTTAGACCCCAAAACATACAAAGAGAACATAAAAAAAGTGAGACTCATCCAGACCCATACATCATGGGTCTTTCTCACAGGCAGGTATGCTTACAAGATTAAAAAACCTGTGAATTTTGGATTTCTCAACTATACAACACTTAAGAAGAGAAAATACTTCTGCCTGCGTGAACTTGAATTAAATAAAAAACTATCTCCGGATATATACCTCGGTGTTGTCCCTGTTGTTGAAAAAGATAATAAAATAACTTTAGGAGATAGTGGAAAAGTGTTAGACTATGCTGTGAAGATGGTAGAATTACCCCAGAGTCGCATAATGACCAACCTTTTGAAGAAAAAGAAAATATCATACACAACTGTTGACGAGATTGCAAGAATCGTTGCTGACTTCCATTCAAAAACTCTATCAGCAGATAAAAAATACGGTTCATTGAGGATAGTAAAATATAACTGGGATGAAAATTTTTTTCAAACCAAAGATTTTAAGGATGAGTTAGTAACCAAGTTCGATTTAATAAAGTGCGATATAGATAGATTTATGAAGAAAAAAAAAGATATTTTTAAAGAGAGAATAGAGAAAAATAAGATAAGAGAATGTCACGGCGACCTCCATTCTGGAAACATATTTATCACGGACAAAGTTCACATATTCGATTGTATAGAGTTCAATCCAAGATTTTCCTGCTCTGATACCACATCTGAAATTGCCTTTTTTACTATGGACCTCGATTTCTATCACAGAAAAGATTTGTCAGATTTTTTCACTGAAAAATATATACAATACAGCAAAGATGAGTACCTGCTTTCACTTTTAGATTTTTATAAATGTTATCGGGCTTATGTGAGGGGCAAGGTAACATCATTCAAACTGCTCGACCCACACATAGAAAATTTTGAAAAAGAAATGGCAAAAAAGACGGCAAAAAGCTATTTCGACCTTTCATATCTATACAGTAAAAGTCTCTTTGAAAAACCGAAATTGATTGCGATGATGGGACTTCCTGGGGTTGGAAAGACTTATGTTGCAAACAGACTCGGAGCTGAACTGAATTGCTTCAATTTGAAAACTGATGTGATACGAAAAGATATTGCTGGTATACCTGTGGAAGAACATATTCAGTGTAGTTTCAGAAAAGGTATCTACTCTAAAAATGCCTCTTTTGATACTTACACTGAGATGTTCAAAATGGCAGAAAAGTATCTCAGGTATGGGAAGAGCTGTATTCTGGATGCGACCTTTGCAAAAAAGGATATGCTGCAAAAGGTCGTCGAGTTGGCAGATAGATTAAATTTAGAATACAGGGTGATACACTGTAAGTGCAGTGATGAGGTCGTTTTAAACAGATTGAAAAAGAGAAAGAAAGAAATTGATGCATCCGATGCAACAGAAGAGATATACTATAAAATGAAAAAAATTTCCGAGCCGCCAGAGATACCCGTAATAGAAATAGATACATCTCAAGAGATAAGAAAGGTGATAAAAAAGATAATTCGATGCATATAGAATATAAATTCAAGGAGAAATGGGGAAAGAGGGAAATGGAGATTAATCTGTAAAATCTTGTGATAATCTGTGTAATCAGTGGTTTAAATTTATTAAAGGAGGAAGTATGAAAAAATATATTTGGGGAATTACCACAATCTCTCTTCTAACCATTTTTATCGCCTTCTCCTGCAAGTCTAAAAAAGAGAAGGTTGAAAAACCGATAGAAGTAACAGAAACAAAAGAGGCAGCGGGTCCATTGGAGATTACAGCCCATGGTCCCACCGGCGAAGTAAAAGAGCAGGTGCAGATAAAGATAGACTTTGGCAAACCCCTCATACCTTTGACTACATTGAGCGACGAAGAAAGGGGAAGAATCCTCGACCATTTTGTTCTCGAACCACCCATAGAAGGAAAGTTCCGATTTTTAGGAACTTCCACTGTCGTCTTTGAACCTATTCACAGCCTTCCTATGGCTACCGAGTATACGGTGAAGGTTAAAAAAGGATTGCGAGATATCGAAGGGAATGAACTTGAAGAAGACTATGTGTGGAATTTTAAGACGCCACTGCCTCGGATCCACATTCGTCCCCACTACGGTGCCCACCATATCAAACTCGACCAGGAAGTACATATATATAGCACTGTTTCTTTGAATATCGAATCATTGAAAAGCAAAATTGAATTTTTTGAAACCCAATCGAGGAGACCTGTACAATACAAATTTTTTGAAAGTGAGAAGAATCCAAAAGATGAAGAGGATATAGGTATGTACCGTGTTAGATACGACTATATCTTGAATCCCCAAAAGGAACTCAAGAAAGATACGCAATATACAGTAAAAGTAAACTCGGGTGTGATGACAAAAAGAGGGAACAGACCTACTATTAGAGAAGTTTCAACAACGTTTAGAAGCTATCCGCCATTCCGATTTTTGGAATCAGGGTTTTGTGATTACTGCGGCGATAAACTCACAACAAAACCATATCTCGCTTTCACAAATAATCCGGATTGGAAAAGTTTTGAAGAGTTTGTTTCCATTGAACCGAAGACTGAAAGATCGCCGTTTCATCGGTATAGCTGCGTTGATTACGGTGTAGGAGTCAATGACCTTTTACTGGAACCCAAGACTACATATATGGTTACTTTAAAACAAGGTTTGAAGGACATCTATGGTCAAAAGATGGAAAATCCACAGGATGTTACATTCACTACCGGAGAACTCACTCCGAAGATGTGGGGTCCAAGCGGCTACCAGATTATTACCCCCAATATAGAGCCTACACTCGGTATAAAGACCGTCAATATAAACACCGTCTTTTACAAACTCCTGCGTTTAAGACCCAAGGATGTCCTGGTGCGCGAAAGATTGGATTACTATTATATGATAGACAGACTCATCTCCGAAATTAAAAGCAAAGAGATAAAAACCAATATTGAATTGAGTAACATTGGTGTAGGCAAGAGATATTTTGACCTCAAACCCTATCTCAGAGGAGGAAAATATGGGGTCGTGGCATATACTTTTCGCTCCCCCACGGTTCAATGTTACAGATATCCTATAGAATTTAATGGTCTCATCTTGAGAACAAATATCGGTATCTATACCCAGTTTCTACCTACCGGTGGAATTGTGAAACTCAATCAACTCACCGATGGTCTGCCCATCCCTTCTGCGAAGGTTAGAATCTATCGTGAGGATGACCTGCCGAGATTAGAGAAGATTTGGGACCTGATTACCGATACCTATATAAAGAAAATCAAACCCTGTTTTGAAGGCATGACAGATTCAGATGGTTTATTGACTTTATCAGCCAAAAAGATTGCCAGATGCACTAAAAGGAGGATAAGAGACAAGGTCTTAAATGAACTCTATCCACCAGAGGCAGACCCTGATGATATTCTATACGACCAGGAACAATTCGGATTCACTGAACCTCCGAGATTGCTTATCATAGCAGAGAAAGGAGATGACTGGACGTTCCTTCAGACACAACGCAGTGGGCATCCTTCAATCTGGAGTTTCGGTGTATCGACAGCTTGGGAGGCAGAACGCCCCATCTCGCGTGGGACCATCTTCTCAGACCAAGATCTGTATCGTCCTGGTGATACGGTGAGGATGAAGGGGGTATCCCGATACCTTCTTTATGGTAAACTTCTCAATGGAAAGGGCTTGGAGTATAAGATAAAACTTCGTAACCCCCGTGGTGCAGAAAAGGAGATTGGCAAAGTCAAGGTGAACGAGTTTGGGACCTTCAATTTCGATATACCCACCAAAAAGGGACAGGGATTAGGGTTCTATGGAGTAGTGGCAGAGACTCCCCACCGTGGGTTGAAATTCTATGGGAGGTTCAGGTTAGCTGAATTCAGGGTGCCGGAGTTTGAGGTTACTATGGATATAGATAAAAAAATTGCCCTGCCAAAAGAACCAATTCTGATTTCATGGGAAGGAAAATATTATTTTGGAGCACCTATGTCAGGAGCAAAATCCTCTCTCAACATTACACGAAGGCGCACCTATTTTAGACCAGAAGGGTGGGAAGGCTTCTCCTTCGGTGTGCCCAGATATTTAGATGAGAGAAGAGTTTCTCTCGCCGGCAGGTATCTTAGAGAGACTATCAATTTAGGTAAAGAAGGTACGGCATCTAAAACTATAAAATTGCGCTCCGACGATGTCCCCTATCCAATGACCTATCATTGTGATGTGGAAGTAGAGGATGTTTCAAAACAGACATCTTCTGCCAACAAAAGTCTCACACTACTTCCTGATGACCGTCTAATCGGGATAAAACTTTCCGACTGGATCGTAGCAAAGAAGAGTAGTGTAAAAGTCTCTTTAATAGTCTGCTCACCAGAAGGTAAAGTCTTAACTGACATCCCTATCAATGTCAAACTGATAAAAAGAGAATACCACTCTGTAAAGACAAAAACTCCCGATGGCAAGTTCAAGATTGAGCATACAGTAGTTAAGAAGGTCGTCCAGACAAAAGAGATAATGAGTGGTGAAGAACCTGTAGAACTTACATTAACACCTGAGGAAGCAGGTTCTTTTACTGTCCTGGCTGAGTTGAAGAAAAAGCCGGATAGCGGAACGGCTGCTGCAACCTCACTCTGGGTCGCTGGAGAGGATTATGTCCCGTGGGAAGAGACAGGGGAAGATAGATTGGAAATCATTATGGATAAGAAGGAATATAAAGTAGGAGATTCTGCGGTAGTTTTCATAAAATCACCTTTTCCTGAAGCAGAACTCTTCTTCACCGTATGTCGTGAAAAGATATTCTTAAAAGATACGAAAAAAATCAAAGGTAGTGGATATACTTATCGTTTCCAGATAACCGAAGATATGCTGCCCAATGCATACATAGGGGCGGTTCTTTATCGGTTAGGAGAACCCATCGTTCCGGTTGAAGAAGAGGAAGGAAAACATATCGAAAAGATTGGGTTCGTTGACTTCAGTGTCTCTGTCTCTGATAAATACCTCAATGTGGAACTTAACCCATCTCGAGAAAAACTCAGACCAGCTGAAGAGTTAAAAGTAGATATCCAGGTTACACGCACAGATAAAAAGGGACATAGGAGTGAATTGACCGTGATGGTCGTTGATGAAGCGGTATTATCCTTGACCGGATATACTCCACCTGATCTGGTCAAAATTGTATATAGCCATAGAGGTCTGTCGGTAAGGATAAATGACAATCGCCCGTTTATCATCACGGAAGAAGAGTTGTTGCAAAAAGGTACCGGTTATGGTGGTGGATTGATGGAGGGACCTGCCGGGCCGAGGGTGAGAAAGAAATTTCTGAAATTGGCATATTACAACCCCAACCTAATTACTGATAAGAATGGAAAGGTCAGTTTCAGTTTTAAACTTCCTGATAATCTGACCACCTGGAAGATTATGGTAGTAGCTGTAGGAGAAGAGGACCTCTTTGGCTATGGAGACAGGAAGGTGGTAGTTACACAGCCTTTTATACTGAGACCAGTTCTTCCAAGATTTGCCAGAATTGGAGACGAATTTTTCTCTGGTGTAGCGGTGACTAATCTCACAGAAGCCAGTGGAGAAGTGGATGTAAAAGCAGAAATTTCAGGTAATTCAATAGTTTTTAAAGAGAACAAAATGGAGAAAAGAGGGGTGCATATAAATGCGGGCGAGTCAAAGACTGTGCTCTTTCCATTTGCAGCAAAGAGAGTTGGTGAATCTACACTCAAATTCACCTCCTACTTTAACGGTGTCTATGATGGTCGGAAGATAGAAGAATCGGATGCTCTGCAAATACCATTCGCGGTTCAGGACCTTCTGGCCACAGAAACAGTGGTGGCAGTTGGAGAGACAAAAGATAAATCCAGACAACAGATCAAACTCGATGATACGATCAGAAAGGATACAGGGGGATTGAACATACTTCTTTCCAGCACAGCATTGACCAACATCGGTGAAGGGGCTAAATATTTAGTGAACTATCCTTATGGCTGCCTGGAACAGACTTTGAGCAGGTTGTTAGCCCTCACCCAGTTGAAGTTTTTAGCGGATAAATATGGATTCTCTTTACAATCGGTTAAGCCCGTAGATAAGGTAATAGAAACGAACATCAGAAAAGTTCTCCTTATGCAGCACACCGATGGTGGATTCAAATTCTGGCCAACGAGCGGAAGGTCTGACTGTTATCTCTCCCCTTATGTGGCATATCTTTTCAAAAGGAGTAGCGAACTCGGTTATAAAATCCCAAAAGAGGTTGTAGATAAATTGTTGAGTTTTCTCGATAGGACATTGAGAAATCCCTGCTATCCATTTCACACATGGAAAGGACTTGCCGAGTACAGGATAAATATTCTTATGGGGATGCACCATCTGGGTCGCAGAGATGAGACCTATTTTGAGGAATATTTTAACCGTAGAAATGAATTGAGTTATGGAGCACAGATAAATCTTACCTCTCTGCTCTTTCAATCACCAAATTGGAAGAAAGAGGCATATAAACTATTGGAAGAGATTAAAAATGGTATGTTCATCACAGCCCAGACAGCCCATTTTGAAAGTCCCAGAGAGCTGCCACCCTCGTGGCTTTTTATGTACTCACCGATAATAACCACTGCTGAAGGTATCAAACTATTCTTAGAGATGGAACCCGAGAGTGAATATATCGCAAAGCTCGCTCGCTATATCTTGAATGCGAGAAAGAATGGACGGTGGAGAAATACCTACGAGAATGCCAAAGCAATGGATGGGCTGGTAGAAATTTCTCTAAAAAGAGAGTCTAAACCACCTAAATATACAGCCAAAATATTCATTGCAGGAGAAGAGGTAGTGAAACATATGTTTAAAGGTTATACATACAAAGTTTACGGAAGATTCATACCCGTATCGGAACTACCAGAAGGGTTGAATAACATAGAAATATCCAAAAAGGGTTACGGATGGCTATACTATACCCTTTCTTACTCATACCGGTTAAAGGGACCTCAAGTGGCTCGAATGGAGGGTTTTTCTATTAAAAGAATGGTTACCAACAAAGAGACAGGGAAGGTTATAGTGAAATATGAACAAGAGCCGCCTGATCAGGTTAAAATTAATGCAGGGGATGTTTTAGAGGTGGAATTGGAATTTTCGGTTCCTCAAACAGGTTATCATTTAGTCATCGATGATCCAATCCCTGCAGGGTTAGAGACAATAGATGTCTCTTTGAAGACTACCTCTACGAGATACCAAACAGATTCTTATGAGAGGATAAATCGGGACTATGATTACACAAGGGGTTACCGGGATAATCCTATAAATCATACAGAACTGCGGGATGATCGAGTTGGACTTTTTGCCGACGCTATTAGACCGGGAATATATAAATATAGATACCTCTTACGGGCAACTTCTTCTGGCGTATTCTTATGGCCCGGTGCGAAAGTGTTTTTGATGTATGAACCAGAACAGTTCGGGACAAGTGCCGAAGGATTCATATCGGTGTCAAGATGAAGATAGCCCACGAAACACGCGAAGAAACACGAAAGAGACAGACGAAGGAGGACAAAATATGTACAAAAGAAAAATTTTTCGTGACCTTTCGTGCTTTTCGTGGGTTATATATATTGATGCTCTTTGCCTACGGAGTCTTTGTCTTTGGACTGGGATTCCGTTTTACCCCATATCTGTTCCCTGTCAAGAAAACAGATATAGAACGAGAGAACTTTCATTCGGTGAAATTTTATGACAGGCATGGAAATCTCCTCCA
The DNA here is from genome assembly GCA_030619885.1 of bacterium. Lineage (GTDB taxonomy): Bacteria > Hydrothermota > DG-26 > JAUXAN01 > JAUXAN01 > JAUXAN01. The sequence goes on along the minus strand of JAUXAN010000015.1, from coordinate 5,853 downwards.
GGAAGTGCTTTCAAAAAATTCTACAAGGTCTGTCTATGTGAGTATTGATAAAGTCTCACCATATTTTTTGGATGCCATCATCGCATCTGAAGATAAAAACTTCTACCGACATGGAGGCATCGATTACAAGGCTGTGTGCAGGGCTATGTATCAGAATCTCAAGTCGAAAAAGATTGTCTCGGGTGCTTCCACCATTACACTCCAGTTGGCAAGGCTGATTAGACCTGGTGAGAGAACAGTGATGAAAAAGGTTAAAGAAGCATACTTTGCTTATAGGTTAGAGGCAGGAATGGATAAAGAGTCCATTTTAGAAGAATATATCAATCGGCTCCCTATGGGAGGCAACCTCTACGGTGTAGAGGGGGCTGCCAGGGCTTACTTCTCCATACCATCATCAGATTTGACTCTGGCACAGGCTACATTTCTGACATCCATTCCCAATTCCCCTAGCCGACTCAACCCCTACCACAATTTAAAAGAGATAAAAAGACGCCAGAGATATGTATTAGAAAAGATGTGTGAACGGGGATTGATTCCAAAAGAACGGATTGAAGGGGTTTTGAAAGAAGCCATCTTACTCAAGCCTCAAAGTTCATCCTTCTTAGTCCCACATTTCGTCTTTCACCTGATGGATATTCTGCCAGATCTTACACAGGAGGTAGGAACAAGCATCGATTGCACATTGCAAAAAATGGTACAAGAACAGGTCAGCAAGGTTATATTTAGATTGAAACGGTTTAATGTTACCAACGCTGCTGCCATACTTCTCGACAATCATACGGGAGAGGTATTGGCTTATGTAGGCTCTGCAGATTATTTTGATAAAGAGAATGAGGGTGAAAATGACGGTGTGAAGGCTGCCAGACAGCCAGGTTCGACATTAAAACCATTTCTGTATCTACTGGCGATGGAAGAGGGGTTTAACCCTGCAACTGTTATCTCTGACATACCTACTTACTATCGAATGCCTAAGGGCATATACAGTCCCCAAAATTACTCAGAAGAGTTTCACGGTCCTATGAGGCTGCGAGAAGCACTGGCTAATTCCCTCAATGTTCCTGCTGTGAGGGTTCTGGCTAAAATCGGCATAGATAGATTTTTAATCCGACTGGGTGAATACGGATTCTCTTCGTTGGACAGAGAAGCGGACTATTATGGCGTTGGGCTGGTGCTCGGAGGGGGGGAAGTGACCCTGTATGAATTGGCAAGGGCATATATGTGTCTGGCAAGGATGGGGAGTTTTATTCCAATAAAAGAGGTATTGACAATAAATGGAGAAAAACGGGATGAATCCACTGAAGAGAAGACCATCTCCACCTCACAGATAAATTACCTAATTGCGGATATTTTGAGCGATAAATTTGCCCGCACATCAGAATTTGGATTCAATTCTGTGTTAAATCTCCCTTTTCAATGCGGGGTAAAGACAGGCACATCTTTCCGTTTTTGCGACAACTGGGCTGTGGGATTTACAAAAGACTACACATTGGGTGTCTGGGTAGGAAATTTTGACCACTCTCCCATGCAGAAGGTCTCAGGGGTATCAGGCGCTGGCCCTATATTCGCCAGTATTATGCTCACGCTGTATAGTGATAAAAAATGGCCTGAAAAATATCCTCTACCAGATGGACTTGTCAAAGCGGTAGTCTGTCCTCTATCAGGGAAAAGACCAACTCGAAACTGCCCATCAATCATCGAAGAAATTATTCCAGAAAGGGATTTAATCTTCTATGAAAAGGATAGTTGTGATATGCATATCTACTATGGGAAAGAGGTCTTTACCGTTCTTCCTGTAAAGTATCGAGAATGGGCAGAAGGACTCGGGATAAAAACACCGCCAGGGGGACATTTTCAAGAGTGCGAATTTACCATCTCTAATCCTAAAGATGGGGCTGTTTACCACAGACTTTCAAACCTTTCACCAGAATATCAATCCATCAAATTTGAACTAAAGAGTTCAATTAAAGACGAACGAGTAAAATGGTTTTTAAATGAAATCCCCTTACGAACTACCTATAAGGACCATAGTTTTCTATGGCAGATAAAACCCGGCAACTATACTTTGAAAGCAGTCTCAGAGAAGAATAAAGATTTATGCAGCAATATTGAGTTTACTGTGAAATAAGTAAGAAAATAAAATTCAATAATATTGGGGGTGGGTCTCGGAAGTCATTGAATCTCAGCGACTTGGTCAAAATTTTGAATTTCGGATTCCGTCTATTTTATTTCAAATTCTTTCTCATTTAACGAAATTTTCGTCAGGATTTGAAACTATGTATCTATTTAAAAACCTATTGCCGATTATTATAGTTTGTCAACTCTTTTTTTGCTCCTCTCAATCTCAATCAGCCACATATTAAAGCCAGCAAATGCTCCCATTAAGTCCCACCCCAGGGGTGGGACTTTGTCCAGACAACTCATTGGAATCCTTCTCGAAAGTCATTGAATCTCAGTGGCTTCCAAGTCCCACCCCAGGGGTGGGACTTGGTCACTATGCTTTCCTATTTATTAGTGACTTGAATGCTTCAATAAATTCTTCAGCACCCTTTTTTAAATTTCTTGTTGGGTATTCTTTACAAATATATTTTTCCCCCGTTTTCTCCACCCTTATTTCAAACTCGATTTTTGACTTTAAAACTTTAATATCCACTTCACTTAAACCACCTTTATTTTTTGAAATTCCTATTTCAATTTTTTCATCGTAAGGTGCAAAATAAAGATAGTAAGGATCTTTGCTTATATATACATAACCATCATCTTTTACTATTTTAATCGTCGGTTTCTTTGACAACCTTAAGATTTCCTTCATGTTCTCAGCAAATTCTTCCCTTGCCGTTTCAATTGCTAAACAATACCTTAGATAAGATAGTACAACTTTATTTAGCATTGTCATGGTCCCTCCTTTTCTTTAATTAGTTGTTTAATCTGCTTGAGTTTAATATAATACTGCACCTTGTCTTTTTTATATTTATCTTCATTTTCAAAAAATTTAATTAACTTTTCATTCTCGTTGCTTTGAAGGTTATAAATCATCACTTGTAAAATTTCCTTTATAGGTTTTTCAGCCTTCTTGTAAAAAGGGTATAAAACAGAGCCGATTACTTCACTCCATTCAACATTTTTAAATTCTTCTTTGCAGTCAGCTTCTTTTTGCCCTTTTAATCTCAAATAAATAAAGAAGGGAGTCTTTTTTGCCTTCTTCGCTCTTTTATCTCCGTTTTTAAAAATATCTCTTGTTTGATCTCTTCCCTCCATTGCTCTAATCTTAATCTCAATAAAACAGATAAAATTATTCCCCTCTATGGTTAAATCTGGGACTCTTTTTTCTAAAGATTTTTCTGTTTCAACTTTGACTTTTTCTAAATTAAATTTAAAATTAGTGCTCACTATTTTTTTAAGGAAATAGTATAATGGCTTTGCTCCTAAATTATGGTCACTATTAGGATTAAGAAGCCATCCCAAGAAGTTTGTGTATGTTTTTTCTTTACCTTGTATTTTAAAGATTTCTAAATAGTTTAATCCAGAAGGCTCGATTGGCCTTCTGCTTTCTATAGAACTGGACATTTTTTTACACTCGGTTTCCATAACCGAACTACATTCAGAAGAAAATTTTTCCAATTGTTCCACAATATCATTACTCTTGTTCATAACAGATTCTTTTCCCATCATACCCTCATAGTCATTATATAACATAAATTAGTTAATCATGGTTTTTCATAAAGGAAATTCTCTATTTTTTCTTTATTAGTGCCTTGTTAAATAACATATGTTCTTTTCTACTTAGAAAGAAGAGTGTCATAAAACATTTAATATGTCAAGAAAAATATATCATTTATTATTTAACAAGGCATTAGCTATTAGCAACCTCCTTTTTAAAGTTATTAAATATTATTATAATTTGGACGCAGAAAGTCAAGAGTTTTCTGAAAAGTTGAGATTGTTCGCTTTGCTCTGAACAGAAGCCAATCTTTCCTTTCATACTAATCAAACTTTCTACTTCATTTCTTGCTGATTGTTCAAGCATAAGATTTAATCCCACCCCAGGGGTGGGACTTTGTCCAGACAATTCATTGGGATTCTTCTTGAAAGTCATTGAAGCTCAGTGGTTTCCAAGTCCCACCCCTGGGGTGGGACTTGGGATTTTAAAACAGTGCACTTTGAGAAATTTCATTGTTAATCTTCTTTTTTCTTATTACTTGCTTTTCCGATTCCAATATATTTTACTTCTTCATCACATTCTCCACACCGTAGTTTATTACTTTCTTTCATATCAACTTGCTCCAAAAATCCCCTCTCATTTTGCTCATAATATATCCAGCAACTTCTGTAAAATTCTTTTGTATTACCACAATTTTTACATTTAATCATTTTTCCTCCCTTCAAGGCAACCAGCCTTTTTTTAATCTCAATCCCCTACAAATCTAAGGTTCGAAGGGAAAATTATATGAATGTCAAAGAACGAAAGGTTGTTACCTTAAGACAATACAATTCATCCGTTTCAAAATCAAAAGTTGAGATTCTTCTCCTTCACTTCGTTCAGGGCTTCGGCTTAGCTCAGACTTGTCCTGAGCGACAGCGAAGGAATGACAAGGTTCAAAAATGATGTTACTATGAGTAAAAGCCGATTTTTCCTTTTGTGCTAATCAGACTTTCTACTTCACTTTTTGCTGATTGTTTAAGCATACGCATTGTAATTTTTGAGGTCGAGTAGACATCATAACTTCCTTTCCCCCTCCCTTTATCCCTCCCCCTTGCATCTCGTCTCGAGGCTCGATGTCGAGAGATGGGGGAGGGAAAGGAGGGGAACTCATCCTTTTTCCCACCGTTTTTGAATGCACATTCTCTCACAGCATTTAGCACTGCATTTTTGATATGACCACCTGATAGTTCAAATCGTTTGCCAAGTTTATCGAAATTCACATCCAAGTCAAGTGGTGCTTTATCAGTAAAGAACGATGCCCATATTTGTGCACGCTCATCTGGAGTTGGTATATCAAACTTTAATCTTAAACTTATCCGACGCTCAAATGCCTCATCAAGTGCCACTTCACGGTTTGAAGTCAGAATTATGACACCTTCAAATCGCTCTAATTCCTGCAATAACAAGTTAATCATTCTATTATTCATCATATCTACTGAATGTTCTGCATCCATTCGTTTGCTAAATAATGCATCCGCCTCATCGAATACAAGGACACAATCTTCCTTTTTCGCTTCTTCAAATACCTTTAAAACATGTTTTTCGGATTCACCTACCCAGCAACTGACGATATTTGCATAGTTAGCTATACCCAATTTTCTATGTAGTTTATGAGCAATTGCTTCTGTAGTCATAGTCTTACCCGTCCCAGGTGGTCCATAAAACAGCATCGATACTGTTGTGCCATAAAATAATGTCTCATTAAATCCCCAATCCTCAAAAATACGCTTTGAATCCTGAACCTGCCATAATGTTTTTTCGATGGCTCCCCGTTTATTAGTGCCCAAAACTACCTTATCGAACGATACAACTGGTTCCTTAATTTGCAATACATCAGATTTGAAAGTCAAAGGTCTTGTCTGCTCGTCAAATTCCTTCAAGTCTTTGTCCTCAAGATTCTCGGTATCACCTGCAATTTTTCTGAGCATCCGTTCTGTTAATGTAAAATTGGTCTCAAGCAGTGTATCACCCCAACGGCTTACTTTGATAAGTCCACTCTTGCGTAGAGTTGAATCCTCATAAAACAGTTTCTTGTTGATTATGAACTCGGTGCGGTCGTAAAATAGAAAACTGACCAACTCACCCGCTGTCATAGTAGGCTCACCCCTTTTACCAAATGCTGAAAAGAACAGGATTATTGCAATATATCTTTC
>JAUXAN010000058.1 GCA_030619885.1 bacterium | reverse complement strand
AGTGAAAAAGAGGATGGTTGGGAAGGAGGCGGAGACCGACAGGATGGCAGCTATGATCAGGGAGGCGATTAAGACGCTCTCGAATGAGGATTTGGTCGAGGTAATAATGTCGAGGGTGAAAGAAGGCAATGAAAAAGGATTGGAAGGAGTTCTTGCCGGACTCTCTGCAAAAAGGGCAGAGGGGATTTTAAATTCACTTCGAACGAAATTTACATCCTCAGGAATAGAAGCATCATATACATCAGAACTTGAGAAGGGGCTTATAAAAGGTGCTGCTAAAAAGAGAGATGAAGAACTGGAGAAGGTAGAAAAACTTGCGAGGGAACGCTCCTTGATCCTGACAGGAGAGAGGTATTTGAAAAAGTTAAAGAAGAAAGCCGATGAAGGTATAGCTGCTGAAGATATCGAAGCCATCGTAAAACCACTTATAAAAACATTAGAAGACCCATCTCCAGAAGTAAGGAAGGCAGGTATTATGAGCTTAAGTGGTATGCTGGATAGATTGATAGATGGACGCAAGTCGAGTGCGATCGTGAGGGTGGTGACGGCGTTGAAGGAGAAGCTGGATAAGGAGGAGTCCTTCGATGTATATATGGAGTACGCATCCATTCTCGAAAAAACTGCGAAAGTTCTGGAAGAAAAGGGTATGGAAGAGGTATCCAAAGACATCAGAGCTACTTTTGCAGGCCAGATCGGTTCCGAACATAAAAGAAGGAGGGCGATTCAGGCACTTGGTAAAGTTGGTGGAAAAGACTCCCTTACCTTTCTTTTGACCGCTCTCTGGGAAACAGGTGTCTATAAAGAAGTTAGAGATTCCATCGTAGACGTAGGTAAAGAGGCTATCCCGGTTCTGATAGATATTTTAGTGGAGGCAGAGGATAGGAAGGTTAGAAGGAGAATACTCGATTTGATAACGACTATAGGGGGAAGTGCGGTAGATGGAGTTCTGAACCTACTCGGAGACGAAAGATGGTTTGTGAGAAGAAATGCCGTCTATATTCTTGGAGATATAGGGGATGAGAGTGTGATAGATAAAATAGCGCCTCTGTTGGAAGGGGACCGGAAGATGGTAAAGAAAGAAGTCATAAATACTTTAGTGAAAATCGGTGGTGAGCGTGCAGAAGATGTTATTATGAAAGCAATAGATGATAGTTCCTTTGATATACAGTTGCATGCTGTGAGGGCACTTTCGAAACTCAGCTGTACAAGATCTTCTGATGTTCTCTCTCACAGGCTCGAGCGAGATATCTTCGTTGAAGATGAAGAGGTGCTCTTGAAAAAAGAGATATGTAGGATGCTGGCACAGATAGGTGATGAATCTTCGGTAGATTCTCTCTCAAAGATTTTAGAAGAAAAGGCATTTCTCGGGAGACCAAAATATAGTAATGAAGCCCGGATAGAAGCGATATACGCATTGGGTAAAATTGGAACACCCAATGCAAAGAATCTGTTAGAAGGTGCATTTAAAGACAGGAGCAGAGCTATCAGTATCGCTGCAAAAGCAGCCCTCCAGAGGTTGAATAAATAAACCCATAATGAAAAAAATTATCCCATTCACCAAATCCCATTGCGGTGGTAACGATTTTATTTGCGTGGATAATCGGAACGAGATTGTTCCTAAGGAAATAGTTTCTTTTGTAAAGAAAGTCTGTCAGAGGAAGTTTGGTATTGGTGCTGATGGTCTGCTGCTTTTAGAAAGGGATAAGAGGTTAGACTACAAAATGAGATATTTTAACTCGGATGGTAGTAAGGCAGAATTCTGTGGAAATGGAGCAAGGTGTCTGGCAGTCTTTGCACATATGTGTGGGATAAGAAAAGAAAGGATGAGACTTCGCTCAAATGCAGGAACACATACAGTCTATATAAAGGATACCATCGTCAAATTAAAAATGCCCTCCCCAGAAGATATAAGGTTCGATTACTTGAAAAAAGGGCAGGCACAAGGCCTGCCCCTACAAAATGGAAGCTTCGTAAGAATAGGGGTTCCACACATAGTTATATTTAGTGAAGAGATAGATAGACTCGATGTGGCTGAACTTGGAAAAGAGATAAGGTATAACCCTCTTTTCTCTAAAGAAGGAACCAATGTAGATTTCTGTCAGTTTTTAGGAAGAAACAGGCTCAAAGTTCGTACATACGAAAGAGGGATAGATGATGAAACACACTCCTGCGGTACAGGTGCGGTTGCCTGTGCAGTCATCGCATATCTAAAAGGTATGGTATCTTCTCCAGTTGAAATCATATCTTCTAAAGATGTGAATACCATCTATTTTGATAAGAAATTAAAAGAAATCTTCATTGAAGGTAAGGTTGAAGTAGTATATGAAGGAAGACTGAAAAATTTTGCTATCCAGGATTGATTTAGGGACGCTGCTTGACTCTGTGACTCTATGATACCTGGATGTAAAGTAAGGATATGAGGATAGTGAGGGTAACTTATAAGGGTGCATATCACCATGTGATGAACAGGGGGATAGAAGGGAAGAATATATTTCCAGATGATAAGGCAAAACAATATTTCCTCAATATTTTATGTGATAAATCAAGAAATCAACATAAGATTATTGGCTCATTGTATAATGGATAATCATTATCACCTGACATTGCAGAACAGTTCAGGTAGATTGTCGGATTTCATGAAAAATGTCAGAGTCACAGAGTCAAGCAGCGTCCCCAAGATGACCCAAGATGATTACCTGAAGATTGAATAGAGAAAGATGGGCAAAATAAAAATTGAGAAGGTAGATACACATGAAGGCTTTCTGGAAGTAGAGCGCCTTCAGAGAGAAATCTGGGGAATGGAAGACATTGCTGTGGTTCCCAATCACCTGATGATTACTGTCCAGGAGCATGGGGGTCTCCTTCTGGGAGCCTTTGACGGAGATGAGATGATTGGCTTCGTCTTCGGCTTTACATGTATAGAAGAAGAACTGGTAAAACACTGCTCACTTATGTGCGGGTTTAAACGAAGCAGGCGCTTCCAGGGGGTGGGATATAGGCTTAAAAAAAGCCAGCGAGAGCATGTCCTATCACAGGGCTGTTACCTGATAATCTGGACTTTCGATCCCCTGCAATCACTTAATGCCTACTTTAATCTCACAAAACTAGGCGTGATAACTCACCAATACTGTAAGAACTTCTATGGGGACCTTCGGGATCAGCTAAACCAGGGTTTGCAAACCGACCGTTTTTTGGTAAAGTGGTGGATAATGAGTCCCAGGGTGAAGTCAAAACTCGCTCTTAATCAGAGAAGGAAGACAAAAGAAACCTTTAAATGTTTTAAACTGGAAGATATGAAAGTAATCAACCGTTGTGAATGGAATGAGGATAGCTTATTAGAATGTAGAGAATACAACCTGGATTTAGAAGACGAAACTCTGTTGGTGGAAATACCAGAGGATATTGGAAAAATATTAAAGAAAGATCCAGACCTTGGGGTCGACTGGAGAATGAAAACGAGGGAAATATTTGAAGAATATTTTTCCCGAGGATATATAGCTTCTGAATTTACCCATAAAGGAAATCGCTTTTTATATCTTTTAAAAAAGTCCAGCGAAGAGGAAATTTTAGGGGGTACTAATGCGCCTCACAGAAGCTGAACTAAGGCTTTGTAAAATTCCATTAGTCCGACCATTCCAGACCAGCTTGGGTCGCCAAGTAAATAAAGAGGTGATAATTATCCTGTTAAAAAGCGGTTCATGGGTGGGATATGGGGAATGTGTAGCCGGTTCCGATCCTCGGTACTCTTACGAAACGGTGAAGACAGCCTGGCATGTATTGGAAGATTTTATCATACCCCGGATATTGGATAAGGAGATAGAAAACCCTGATAGGTTTTTCTCTCTTTTAGGACATATTCGTGGTCATCAAATGGCAAAGGCTTGTGCGGAAATGAGTTTTTGGGACCTTTTTGCTAAGTCAAGAGGTGTTCCCCTGTCCAAGCTAATCGGGGGTAAGTCAAAAACAATCAAGAGTGGGGTATCAATTGGAATCCAAGAAGATATAAGTACACTCTTAGATATAATTGAGAAACATCTAAAAGAAGGCTATCCAAGGATAAAGATAAAGATAAAACCAGGCTGGGATTTAGAGGTAGTAGGAAGGGTAAGAGCGAAATTCCCCCATATATCTCTTATGGTAGACGCCAATGGGGCGTATAGTTTGGACGACCTCCTAACTTTTAAAAAACTTGACCGCTATAATTTATTGATGATTGAACAGCCTCTATCCCATGAGGACCTGGTAGATCATTCCCTCCTCCAGGAGGAAATAAGAACCCCTATCTGCCTTGATGAAAGCATCAAGTCCCACCATCACGCTGAGCAGGCTTTAGACATTAAAAGCTGCAAGATTATAAACATAAAACCGGGTCGGGTAGGAGGAATCCACGTTTCAAAAAAAATAAGCGAACTTTGCCGAAAAAGAGGTGTACAGGTTTGGTGCGGAGGAATGCTAGAGACAGGTATTGGTCGTGCACACAATGTGCATTTAGCTAGTCTACCCGGATTTACACTCCACAACGATATATCAGAAAACAAACGTTACTATCAAAATGACCTGACAAAGACTCAGTTTACTCTGAACCCGGATGGGACGATAACTATTCCTCAGAACCCGGGCATTGGGGTAGAGGTGGATGAATCCAGATTAGGGGAGGTTACTAAAAAGAAAGTCACCTACTAGGCGCTCTTTTGAACCCTTGATTCCTTGTTTTATAATCAACAACTAACAACTAACGGCCAATAACTAATAACCAAGGGGACTGAATTGGGGGCAATTTGGGGACGCTGCTTGACTCTGTGACTCTATGATACCTGGATGTAAAGTAAGGATATGAAGATAGCGAGGGTAACTTATAAGGGTGCATATCACCATGTGATGAACAGGGGGATAGAAGGGAAGAATATATTTTCAGATTATAAGGCAAAAGAATATTTTATGTGATAAATCAAGAAATCAACATAAGATTATTGGCTCATTGAATAATGGATAGTCATTATCACCTGACATTGGAGAACAGTTCAGGCAGATTGTCGGATTTCATGGAAAATATCAAAATCACAAAGTCAAGCAGCGTCCCCAAGACAATAGGCGTTCAAGGGGGGAAAGAGAATGCGTAGGTGGGGATTTAGATTATCTCTAATACCTTTTCTATCTCTTCCTCAGTGTTGTAAAAATGAGGGGAGAAACGGAGTGCATTGTTTCTGAGTGAAATAATGATGTTGTTTTCCTTCAGTTTCTTATAAACTGACTCCGCTAAAGCGCTTTTAGTCCTTCCGGTAACAATACCGGCCATCCTATTTTCGGGTGTGATTATTTCAAATTTTTTTCTTTTGAGACCTTCCAACAGAAGAGTATTTAGTTTTCTTATTCTTTTTTCTATTTTTTCTAGACCATATTCAAGGAGTATACTGATACTCTCGGAAAGCCCTGCAATTCCAATAAGATTCCTTGTTCCCAGTTCAAATCTTCTTGCATCCTCAAAGGGCTCTGGAAGTATGTCAAAACTAATATAGTCTTTCCAGGGTGCACCAAGCCATCCCGTATAGATTTTTTTTAACCTTCTAAAGGCTTCAGGACTTGTGTACAGAAATCCTGTTCCCTGTGGGCCATTGAGCCACTTCGAACCGCCACAGGCAAGGATATCTATTCCTTCCCTTTTAACATCTACATTTATACAACCTACCGCCTGTATTCCATCAACAATAAGAAATATCCCCTTTTCCTTTAAAAAGTTGGATAGAGCCAAGAGTGACATTCTCTCCCCGGTAAAGTACTGGACGTGATCCACTACGAGTGCCCTTACTCTGGAGTTGAGGACCTTCTTAATAACTTCTACGGGGTCTTTTTGGGCAAAGTTGACATATTCAACTTCGATGCCCGGGAGGTTGTATTTAACTACATATTTTGCTGCGGGGAAACATTCGTTCATTACTACAACCACATCACCTTCACCTAACGGGATGTTTGTCAGGGCAATATAGATTGCATGGGATGTATTCATCGTAAAAGCAATGTTTTCAAGTTCTCCGTTTATCAGTTGAGCAACTCTCTTTCTGGCTTCTCTTGAAATTACATCTTGATATTCCTTTCCAGGGTCTCCTTGTTGGGCAAAATCATCGATGACTTCATTCATTTTTTTGACGGCGGCTTCAGGTATTACACCTGTAGATGCGTGATTAAGATAGATGAAATTATGATTTACGAGAAACATTTTCCTTATATTCACAGAGTGATTATAGTAGACGTAAAATGTATGTCAATATTTGTTTTATTAAGGTTTGCCCTACGATTATCTTGTAGCTTGTGACTAATATCATCCTCTGTGCCTTTTTATGCAATTCCTAGTTTTAAGGGAGATGGGTTTGGGTTAAAATTTGGCCCGAATAATCTTTATAGACCCAGCAGGAAGAAATTAGATAAGATTGCTAATGATATTAGAAAAATTCCGAAGAATTGCATGTCTTATTTTTTAGTTGACAAGTAGTATAAAATTATGCATAATCATATTGGTGAGAACAGTATAACACTATAACGCACTTTTTCAGCACGCAACTTCGCAAACACGCAGGTCGTTGTGCAAAATTGCTCGGCGGTATACATAGATTTATACATGACTTAATAATTATATCTTTAGGAGGAGAAAATGATTACCTTTGATGATTTCAAAAAGTTAGAAATAAGGATTGGAAAGGTTTTATCTGCTGAAAGAGTTGAGGAGACCGATAAACTACTAAAATTAGAAATTGATTTGGGAACAGAAAAAAGACATATTGTTGCAGGGATGGCCGAATTTTTGGAACCCGCCCATTTTATTGGAAAGGAAGTTCCAGTTCTTGTAAATTTAGAACCAAGAACAATTAAAGGCATTGAAAGTCAGGGCATGGTTCTTGCAGTGGAAGTGAATGGGAGACCAATTCTTTTACATCCAGAGGAGGAAGTTCCTCCTGGAAGTATTATAAGATAATCACATGCCATCTCGCAACTCTCGTTCGCTGTCGCTCACCACAAGTACCTGCCTTATTTCTTGGTTAACAAATGGTTTAAAAATCGTGTATAATTATATTACAAAGGAGGCCATTATGTTAAACGTAAGACTTGATTTGATGCATATATTTAAGGGAAAAATGAGAAAAGTTAGTTTGGCTTGCTTAGTTGTGATAGTCTCAACTCTATTTGCAGGCTGCGCATATAGGTATGCAAAACCTCCAAAGATGATTGAAGAGTATCCTATGCGGTTTGCAGTGATTGGGGATCGCACCGGTCGTCATGAGCCAGGAATATATGGACAGATTGTTAAAGAAATTCAAAGGATGAAGCCAGATTTCGTTCTGTCTGTTGGAGATATGATCGAGGGATATACAGATGACACACTAGAAGTTAAGCGTGAGTGGGAGGAGTACAAAGAACTGCTTGAGCCTTTGACCATGCCTATTTATTTAGCTCCTGGAAATCATGACATATGGGATTCTACCTCTTTCAAGTTATACAACCGATACATTGGTGAACCGTATTACTCGTTCGATATACGGGATGTACACTTTATTGTACTCGATAACAGCCGTTATGATACAGTGGGTGCATTCCCAAAAGAACAAATCGATTGGCTTATAGATGATTTAGAAAAAAATAAAGATGCTATCTATACCTTTGTAGTTTTGCACATTCCTTACTGGATTGAGACGGTAGCGTGCAGCAAAGTTGATACCCTTCATACGCTATTCGTCGAATATGGTGTAGAAGCAGTATTTACAGGACATTATCACATCTACTTTAGTGGAGAATTTGATGGCATCATCTATACTGGTGTGGGAAGCTCTGGTGGCGGATGTTCGCCAGGTCCAACAGGATTAAAGTATCACTTCATGTGGGTCACAGTTGATAGAGATGGAATCTCAATTGCACCAGTGAAGATGAGTGCAGTATTGCCGTGGGATGAGGTAACTGCAGCAGATTATAGACTTGTGAATAAGATAAAAGATGAAGTGATACAAATTGAAAAACTGTCGGTTAGAAAAGATCTCACTGTTCCTAAAACGCATGTAAGAGCCACTATAAGAAACCTTAATAGCCGCTTGACGCTCAAAGATACCCTACGATGGAAGGTACCGACTGGTTGGAGTGTAACTCCTCAGAATGTACCTGTAGAAATTGGGCCACTCGAAAGTTCTGGTGTTGATTTTACTATGAAATGCGTGGGAGAGCTTTATCCTGCACCTACACTCTCCATTCAATATCCTTATGCTGAGGGTAAGAAATTTGAATTAAAAAAGGCAGTACCGGTATCTCGTACAGTGTATGCCTACAAGGCGAGTAAACCTCCGCTAATCGATGGTAAATTAACCGAAGATATCTGGAAAAAACCGACAACTAAATTCTTTGCACCAGATGGTTCTCCTATGGTTACCGACCCGGTTAATTTCTATTTTGCATGGGATAAAAATAACCTCTACATTGCGGTTAAATGCATGGAAACAAAGATGGATTCAATAGTGGCAACTGCTACAAAACATGATGGTGCAGTTTACGCTGAGGACTGTGTTTGCTATTTCTTCCAACCAGAACGTGCAGATGGCTCTATCTATCAGATATATTTTAATGCCTTGGGCACACCGTTCGATCAGAAGATAATCGTTAAAGAAAAAAGAGCAATCGCTGCAGATAGGGAGTGGGATGGTATCTATGAAACATATACCTTTAAAGGTAAAAACTATTGGAGCATTGAGGTAAAAATACCTCTAAGTGAACTGGACGCAGAAGGAGGATATGGAAAAGCGTGGGCAATCAACTTCCGTCGTAAGCAAAAGAGACTAAACAGTGCCGCTGATTGGCTGGTTCCGATAAGTTATCATCCTGAAGACTACGGTATTCTTCTGATGAAATAGTTCATATAAAATAATGATTTTGTCAGTGCATTTCATATTACACAGTAGACACTGATTTACCCCGTTAGACAGTAAACATCTAACGGGGTTTACACTGATGAACACAGAAGAACTATGGTAGATTACTTACAAAGAGTATATATGATAATCAGCGTCTGAATTGCAAATTTTTACTGTTTGAACTTGACAAAAGTTTATCTATATTGGATATTTACTATAATTTTAATTATTCTCCATACGGATCCTGTGGAGTAGAATGCTGTGCACAAGTGCCTCTTAATTATTATCACGGTGTCCATTCCGCAGGATCCGTATGGAACGGATCCCATACGGGTCTGCGACCGTAGTGATTTGCGGTTCGCTGTGCTCACTAAAAATTTTTGTGCGAGAGATGATAAAAAATACTTGACGTTTGTAATGCTTTTGTTATATTATATAGAAGACGGATTATGTGGTTAAGCTCTGTGTCGCACAAAAACTTCGCAAACATGCAACCGTTAAGCGAAAGCGGATGTAAAATATTAGAGAAGAGGTAGATATATGGGAAAATTTCAAGAACAATATATTATGGATGAAAAAGGGCAAAAGAAAGGGGTAATTCTTCCAATTGAAGAATATGAAGAGCTTTTAGAAGATCTCCATGATCTTGCAGTAATTGCTGAACGTCGAAATGAACCTACGATAACTTTTGATGAACTTAAAAAACGTTTAAGAAAAGATGGGCTTCTATAAAGTCCAATGGAAACATTCAGCGGAACAGGATTTACGAAACATTGACCGTCAGCAAATCCCTCGAGTTGTTAAATCTGTCGAAACTCTTGCCGAAAATCCCTTTCCACTTCAATATCGCAAACTTCGAGGTGCAAAACAACTTTATTGAATTCGGGTCGGAGACTATAGAGTAATTTATCAAGTGAATACCAAATCAAAGATTGTTACCATTTATTATGTGCGTCATCGGAAAGAAGTATATCGGAGGTAATAAAACCCGACTTCGTCTAACAGAAGAGTCTGTTGAAAAAATTGACAATGAGAAATAAGATTCTGATTTTTCTCCCGCTAATTCCTTTCTATATAGATATTTCAGCAGACTCCCGTGTTTGAAAAATGGGGACAGTCCCTATTTTTACTGAAAACCTTAACTTGAATGTCTGATAGAGGGAATCGAAATGGAAAAATGCACCTTTTACATAGTGGATGTTTTTGCTGAAGAAAAATATGCTGGTAACCAACTCGCAGTCTTCGGAGATGCAAAGTCACTCACTGATACAGAAATGCAACGAATCGCCAAGGAAATGAACTATTCAGAGACAACTTTTATTTTGTCGGAAGAGAAACGAAACGGCGGATATGATGTTCGCATTTTTACACCAGCAAAAGAAGTACCATTTGCCGGTCATCCGACACTGGGAACCGCTTATGTGATACAATACGAGATTATCGGAGAGCCTATAGATACGATAATCCTGAATCTGAAGATCGGACAGATTCCTGTTACGCTCAATTACAGCGGTGAACAAATAGACATTTTATGGATGAAGCAAAAAAACCCGACTTTCGACCGGATTTTCGACCCGAAGCCAATTTCGCAGGTTTTGAACCTCGACAAAAAAGAGATAGACAATAGATTCTCTATTCAAGAGGTTTCTACGGGATTACCCTTCATCATAGTCCCATTGAAGTCTTTAGATGCCTTGAAGCGGGCCAAGATAGCCAAAGATAAATACTTCGAATTGATTAAAGATACACAAGCCAAAGCGATTTTGATCTTTTGTCCCGAGACTTATCAAGAAAATGACTTGAATGTCCGAGTTTTTGGTGACTACTATGGTGTGCCAGAGGACCCTGCTACGGGAAGTGCAAATGGCTGCCTGGCTGGGTATTTAGTGAAATACCGTTATTTTGGAAAAGATCGAATCAACATTCGAGTTGAACAGGGTTACGAAATAGGAAGACCTTCATTGCTTTCCTTAAGAGCGGAAGACAAAGGAGGGAAAATAGATGTATCCGTTGGTGGAAAGGTTATAATGATTGCTAAAGGAGAATTTATTTAGATTGCACCTCAGCTAACACAAAGTAAAGTCTCTGTGTTCTCTTTTTTCTTGACAAAACTTAATCTAAATTGCATATTTACCATAATGCGTTTCATGCAGACAGGGGGACGTTGCTTCCTTCGGTCGCAACGTCGTATATGCTGGGAGGGTTAGATGAAATTGCTGCCTATTTTAAGATGTACACTAGATGAAAGATAAAAATAAGACGAAAGATCAACTTATAAATGAATTGGTGAAATTGCGCCAACGAATTGCTGAATTGGAAGCATCAGAAACCGAACACAAGCAGGCAGAGGAGGAGCTGCGAAAGTCTGAAGAAAAATACAGGTTTCTTTATGAAAAAAGCCCTGACATCAATTTGATAGTTGGTATAGATGGAGCAATAAAAAATGTCAGCAAGTCAGTGACAGAAAAGTTAGGTTATTTAAAAAACGAAAGTCTCGGCAAACAGGTACTGGAGTTTGTCGTTCCCGAACAAAAGGAGAAAGTAGCAGAGCAATTAGAAAAATCTTTTAAGGGAGAAGATACCTCTATTATGGACGTTGATGTTTATGCCAAAGATGGATCTATTCACACCATATTGTTCTCATCTGGACAGGTGGTATTGTATGAAGAAAATCAACCTACCAGCATTCTTATTACAGGAATAGACATCACCGAGCGCAAGCAGGCAGAGGAGGAGTTGCGGGAAACTAGGGAGAAATACAAAACCTTGACAGAGAATGTCAATGTTGGGGTATATAGAAATAGCGTTGGACCTAAAGGCAAATTTATTGAGGCAAATCCTGCGATTGTCAAAATGTTTGGTTATAAAAGTAAAGAAGAATTCCTTTC
>JAUXAN010000037.1 GCA_030619885.1 bacterium | reverse complement strand
TTAGGTGGCACAGAAGGTATGATCTCTTCTTGTGGTGGTGTAGGGGGTGCTGCTCCAGGCAGAAGGGTCTGTAGAAATCCGATACTTCTCTCTATTTCTGCTACCTTCTCGTCAATTCCTTTAAGTGATTCATTCTTCTCTTTGGTTAATTTTTCATACTCATCATCGGCAAATTCTCCAATTGAGCGTCTCAAAGAGAGTTCTTCAATTTCATTTTTAAGAACGGTTTTTTGGGAGAGCATGTCCTGTTTATTCTTGGTATGTTTCTCAAGCATCGTCTGCGCCATTTCTTTCTTTCCTTCTATCTGTTTCTTCACATCATTCAATTTGGCTTCATAGTCGGTTTTTACTTTCTGGTATATCTCCACTTTAACAGTAGATTTTTTCTCCTCTAATTTGGTTAATTTAGTCTCGATACTACTCTTTTCAGTTTCTAATTTTTTGAACTCCTCAATCGCCGAATCTTCTGTCGCCATTTTTCCCCCTTTGGAATATATCTGTTATGTAAGTTTCTAATAATACCTTCGTCTTCTTTTTAGAAAATCCAGCTTTCAAAGATAACTCTGTTTTGTAAGTATGGTATAAAATATTTTGCAGTTCAATCTCAGAGAAGTTATTGGCAAATCTAATACATTTTTTAACATAATAGCTTTTGAGATGCAACTTGTTCAAAATTCCGGGAGGAGTATACCCCTTCTGCAAAAGACTCTTTACTTCTAAAAGGTGTAAAAAGAAAGTACCCAGCCTCAAAAGAATGGAGAGGGGTTTCTCTCCCCATTGAAGAAGGTTGTTCAATGATTCTATTGCTTCACGAGGTTTCCTCTCGCCAACGCTGTCTTGAAGTTTAAATATGTCTTCGATTTTAGATTCTCCTACTATGGCTTTTACATCCGATTCGGTAATTGTATCTTTATCTCCTACATAACTCTGTAGTTTTTTTATTTCATTTGTAATTGCTGTCAAATTAGGCCCCAGATATTCCTCGAGTAATTCGACTGCACCGTCTTCAATCTTTAAATTCAAATCCATCGCATAATTCCCAATCGCCATTTTTCTGCTGTGAGTTGAAGTCTTTCTGAAATCCTCAGATTTTACTTTTTCACATATTGTTTTAAAAAATTTCTTCTGCAAATCTATCTTTTGAGTTGTCAGTATCAAACAGGTTGTAGGAGATGGTGAGTCGATGTATTTTAAAATTGCTCTCCTTTCATATTCATTAAGTTTATGTATATCCTTCAATATGACGACCCTCTTTTTTGAAAGTAATGGAGGTGTATAAAGTTTATTTAAAATAGTAGATACATCTATCTCCCCACTATAGAGAAGATCTTTATCAAAAGAGTATGCGCTCTGTTCCACAAATTCGTTTACAAGTTTATCTACTCTCTGTTTTTTAAAATATTCATTTTCTCCGCTGAAAAGATATACAGATGCATTCATCTTAAACTTTCAGGTGCAGCAGGGATTGGAAGTTCTATTTCTTCCGTTTCAGTACTAGATGGCGCACCCATTGTTCTCTCCATCTCTTTTTCTATAGCAGACCTTGTTGTTTTTCTGACTCCTGACAGAGTCACGAGGATTATGGAAGTAAGCATAAAGGCCACAGCGAATACAGTAGTCGCTTTGGTTAAAAAAGGAGCCGCACCCCTTCCTCCAAAAAGACTGCCTGCTCCTCCACCACCGAAAACACCCGAGAGTCCTGCCCCTCTCGATTGCTGCAATAAAACTACTATTATCAATAGTAAACATACGATTATATGAATGAAAAGGATAAATCCTATCATCGTCCCTCCTTAAAGTATAGATTCTTGAATAATCTTCACGAAAGAAGATGTATCGAGACTTGCTCCCCCTACGAGAGAGCCGTCTATATCGTCCATCTCCATAAGATCCCGTGCATTCTCTGGTTTGACACTTCCTCCATATTGAATCCTCACAACCTCTGCGGTATCCTTACTATAGAGTTCGCTCAACAGAGTACGTATGAATCTATGCACATCCTCTGCTAACTGGGGTGTGGCAGTTTTCCCTGTTCCGATAGCCCATACAGGTTCATAAGCGATTACAACTCTCCTGCACGATTTCTCATCTATATCCTTAAGTGCCATCTTTACATGGGTCTCAACCACCTTCTCCGTCACTCCTTTCTCCCTCTCTTCTATTGTCTCTCCAACACATACGATGGGGATCAAGTTGAATTTAAAAGCGGTCCTGACTTTTTTATTTATTGTTTCGTTCGTCTCACCAAAATATTTACGCCTTTCGGAATGTCCTATGATAACGTAGTTACAGTTCAGATTGACTAAAAACTGCGGTGATATTTCACCTGTATATGCGCCTTTTTCTTCCCAGTACATATTCTGTGCACCGAGTTCAATTCGAGTATTCCTTAACGAGTGTGAAACAGCACTCAAGGCGGTAAATGGTGGGCATAAGATCACATCTGCATTTATACCTTCTTTTAGCATCACTTTTATATCTTCTGTTAATTGAACCGCCTCATCTTCAGTTTTGTTCATCTTCCAGTTTCCTGCAACGATCGGTTTTCTCATATATTCCCCCTTATGTATCCGAAAGTGCTGCTACACCAGGCAGTGTCTTCCCTTCCAACAGCTCTAATGATGCGCCGCCACCTGTTGAAATATGTGAAAGTTTATCTGCAACTCCTGCTTTACGAACTGCTGCAACCGTATCCCCACCCCCTATTATTGTAACTGCACCTTTTCCAGTCTCATCGGCAAGGGATGTTGCAATCTTCACGGTCCCTTCAGCAAAGTTAGGAAATTCAAAGACCCCCATAGGACCATTCCAGACAACTGTCTTCGCTCCCTTTATAGCCTCACAAAATATCTTTATCGTTGTAGGTCCGATATCGAGAGCACGCCATCCAGGATTGATATCGGACTTGTCAACAACCTTTCTATTCGCCTCATTATCAAACCTGTCCGCAACGGTAAGGTCAACAGGGAGTAAAAACTGAATTTCTCCTTTGCAAGCTTCTCTTCTTATCTCCTTTGCTATTGGAATTTTGTCTTCTTCTACTATCGAGTCGCCCACTTCCATGGCCTGAGATTTAAAGAAGGTAAATGCCATACCACCACCTATAAGAAGTCTATCAACTTTATCAAGAAGGTTGCGCATCACGCCAATCTTATCAGAAATCTTAGCACCTCCGAGAATGACTACATAAGGTCTGGCAGGATTTTCAAGTGCCTTCGAGAAATACTCGAGTTCCTTCTCCATAAGGAATCCACATCCAGATCTGTCAAAATATTTGGTGACCGCTTCCACAGAAGCATGTGCACGATGGGCGGTACCAAAGGCATCATTCACATAGACATCCCCAAGTTCAGACAGTTTCTTTGCAAAATCCGGGTCGTTTTTGGTCTCTTCTGAATGAAATCGCAGATTTTCTAAAAGGAGAACTCCACAAACTTCAAGTCCATCTGATTTATCCTTTGCCTCCCCTCCCACACAGTCAGAAGCGAATATCACTTCTTTTTCGAGCAATTCTTTCAGTCTATTTGCAACAGGTGAAAGACTCATTTCTGGTATTACTTTTCCTTTTGGTCTACCGAGATGCGACATAAGAATAGCCTTTCCACCATTTTCACAAATATGTTTGATTGTAGGAATGGTCGCTTTAATTCTCGTATCATCCGTTATATTTTGTTGTTCATCGAGTGGGACATTGAAATCGACCCTCGTCAACACCCTTTTGCCCTTTAAATCCATATCCCGAATAGAAAGTTTTTTCATACAACTCCTCCTTCACTCACTTCATCACATATTCCATAAGGTCCACTGTTCTGCATGAGTATCCCCATTCATTGTCATACCATGCAAGTATTTTTATTAAATTCTTATCAAGCACCATGGTAAATAGTGCATCGAAGACAGCGGAATATGAATTTCCTATAATATCCACCGAGACGATCGGGTCTTCTGTGTACTCGAGATATTTCTTCATAGTGGTTTCCGATGCCTCTTTAAATTTTGCATTCACTTCTTCAACAGTAGTCTCTTTCTCAACAGTGCAGACAAAATCTATAAGTGATGCATCGGGTGTTGGTACCCTTATTGATATAGCATTGAGTTTCCCTTTGAGTTCGGGAAGCACTATTCCTACTGCCTTTGCTGCACCTGTTGAGGTTGGAATCATAGATAGAGCGGCAGCCCTTGCCCTTCTCAAATCTTTGTGGGGAAAGTCCAATATGTTTTGGTCGTTCGTATAGGAATGTATAGTGGTCATAAATCCCTGTTTTATCTTGAATGCCCCATTTAAGACCTTTACCACAGGTGCAAAGCAATTGGTCGTGCAAGAGGCGTTTGAAACGATGTTATGTTCGTCCTTATTGTAGATGTTCTCATTCACCCCCATAACTATCGTGGCATCAGGCGGTTCACCTTTACCAGGGGCGGTAATTATAACCTTTTTAGCCCCTGCATTGAGATGGAGAGCGGCTTTTTCTCTGCTTCTGAACTTGCCCGTAGACTCGATTACCAGTTCGACTCCAAGGTCTTTCCACGGAAGACTACCAGGGTCTTTAACACTCAGCACTTTTATCTCTTTGCCATCGACCACGATAGCATCGGACTTTGCCTCAATCTTTGCATCCAATTTAGAGTGGACAGAGTCATATTTGAGAAGATAAGCGAGGGTGCTGGCGTCGGTTAAATCGTTCACTGCACAAAAGTCAAAATTTTCATTTCTCATCCCTGCTCGGTATACGAGCCTTCCTATCCTTCCGAACCCATTTATACCAATTTTTATAGCCATATTACCTCCTTTAGATTTCTTAAAACATATTTAATTTCAAGAAATTGTCAAGGAAAAATCGACCTATCTCTGAATCCGTCTGGGAAACCCGACCTTCTTTATTTGCAGGGCTAAAGCCCTGCCCTGCAAACTCTTTTTATCATCTCCGTGCTCTCTGTGGGTTTTCAGAGACTTTGATAAACATACTTGACAATGATTTTATAATTTGTAATACAAAAAGCAGTGGTTGGCAATAGATCGAATCTTTGTTTTAATAGAATTTTCATTATTGTACTTCTTATCCCATCCTTTGCTAAAACAACGACGACCTATGATGTGCAGTTCAATAATTCACTTCAGGGTAGTGGTGATGACTGCTATCCATCTCCATTAGAAGATTCGTCTGTAACTCTTTCAGGTGTGGTTACTGCGGTCAAGAGTGGCACTTATAAAAATTTCTTTTTGCAGGACAGAACAGAAGGGCAGTGGAATGGAGTCTACTTTTATGATTATGATAATTCAGTTCAGCCATCAAGAGGTGATTCTATTACAGTTACTGCTGATTCGGTAGAGGTTTTGCTATCTTTGAATGGCGCGGCAAAAATGAACGGAATGCAAAGGTTCAAGTGGGGATATATCTGCTCTATTCTGAAACCATAGATAAAAATGGCAAGTCAACAAGACAGATTAAACCATTGGTTCTTGATACAAAATGAAGTCTTTAATTCATAACGGTGTATATACTCCTCCCAAATATGAAGCGAAGGGGATGAAGATACTCTTTAAAAATAGAGAGATTTACCTTTCAGCAGAACAGGAGGAGATGGCAGTTGCCTGGGTTAAAAAATTTGGCACAGACTATGTAAAGGATAAAAGATTTTGCAAAAATTTTCTCAAAGATTTTTCCAAGGCACTCGGATTGAATCGAAAATGTAAATTTGTCATACGACCCGTATGGGAGGATTTCGATTTTGGTAAAATCATACAGTGGGTTGAAAGGGAGAAAGAGAAAAAGACGAATTTTTCTAAAGAAGAGAAGAAAGCACTCGCTGCTGAACGTAAATTAAAGCGTGAAACACTGAAAGAGAAATATGGGTATGCGATTGTTGATGGTGAGACCGTTGAGATTTCGAACTATGTGGTGGAGCCACCTTGTATCTTTATGGGGCGAGGGAAACATCCTCTGCGTGGTAGATGGAAAGGGGGGGCAGATGAGAGCGACATCATTTTGAATCTCTCACCCGATGCACCGATGCCAGAAGGGAACTGGAAAGAACGTGTGTGGCAGCCGAATTCGATGTGGATTGCAAAATGGGATGATAAACTTCGCAGGAAAGAAAAATATGTCTGGTTCTCAGAATCATCAAAGGTAAAACAGAGGAGGGAGATAGAAAAATTTAATCAGGCGGACGCACTAAAAGAAAAGGTGGAAGACCTGCAGCGACACATAAGAGAAAATCTCGACTCAGAGGATATAACAAGGCGAAAGTTAGCAACGACATGCTATCTCATAGATGTATTGAACTTGAGGGTTGGAGATGAGAAAGAGAAGGATGAGGCGGATACAGTGGGAGCAACTACACTTAGACCCCAACATATCAAGATTATGCCAGGTGGTTTAATAGAATTTGATTTCATTGGAAAAGATTCTGTGAGATGGCAGAAGACAGTCTCCCTTCCCCATTCGGTTGTAAGAAACCTTGAAGAATTCATTTCTACTTCCGGGTCATCCGTCTTTGAAGGTATCAGGTCTGATAATGTGAAGGCATTCTTAAGTGAGGTCGTGCCTGGATTGACTGCAAAGGTATTCAGGACACATCACGCATCGAGGGTTGTCAAGGAATTTCTCAAAGCGAATGAAATCGATGCTTCAAAGCCAGATTATATTAAAAAATATATTGCTACAGTTGCGAATCTCAAAGCAGCAGAGATTTGTAATCATAAGAGAAAACTTCCCAAAAACTGGCACAAGTCTAAGGAAAAGAAAAAGGAGAGATTAAAAAAACTCAAAGAGAAGAAGACGAAAAGGTCAAAAGAGTCTGCAAGGAAGTTGCGATATAGAATCAAAGCGATGAAAGAGACGCGAAACTACAATTTAGGTACCTCACTCAAAAGTTACATTGACCCACGCATCTACTACAACTGGGGGAAAAAGGTGGATTTTGACTGGAAGTTATACTACCCTAAAACACTACAGCGCAAATTCTCTTGGGTAGAAGATGAAATTTGACAGTTCCCCTTTTCTTTTTTATTGACAAGAAATTTTTATCTTGTATATATTTTTTGTGAAGATAGCAATAGGTTCAGACCATCGGGGATATAGACTGAAAGAGAGATTCAAAGAGTATTTTGCAAAGGAAGGGATTGAATATAAGGACTTCGGGTGTGATAGTGAAGAAAGGGTTGACTATCCTGATTATGCTATACCAACAGCCCGTTCTGTTTCCGAAGGTAAATATGACAGAGGTGTCTTGATATGCGGAAGTGGTATCGGTATGTCTATAGCCGCAAATAGATTCGATGGGGTAAGAGGCACACTCTGCACATCCGTTAGAATGGCTGAACTGTCGAGAAAACATAACGATTCAAATTTTCTATGTGTGGGGGCAGGTAATCAATCTGAGGATGAGGCAATGGAAATTTTGAAGGTATGGCTCAATACAGAATTTGAGGGTGGACGACATAAAGAGAGACTCGACAAGATAGAGAAAATAAGAACTTAATCTGTGTGATTAGTAAAAGGAGGTTTCTATGCATAAAAGACTTTTCATTCCAGGTCCCACAGAGGTGAGACCAGAGATACTCGAAGAACTAAAAAAGCCTATGATAGGACATAGAAGCAAAGGTTTTTCCAATTTGCTTATGGAAGTAACGCCAAAAGTGAAGAAATTGTTCTATACTGAAGACTATGCCTTTCTTTCAACCTCTGCATCTACCGGAATAATGGAAGGTGCAGTCAGGAATTGTGTTAAAAAGAGCTGTCTCTGTTGTGTATGCGGCGCATTTTCCGATAGATGGGAGAAAATTGCCAGTGCTAATGGTAAAGAGACTGAAAAGATAGAAGTGGATTGGGGGAAAGGTATCAGTGCAGATATGGTAGATGATAAGTTAAAAAAAGGTGATTTCGATGCATTACTTTTTGTTTTCAATGAAACCTCTACGGGAGTGATGAATCCTCTGTACGAGATAGCAGAGGTTATGAAGAACTATCCTGATGTTATGTTTTTAGTAGATGCGGTGAGTGCACTTGCTGGCGTGAAAATTGAAGTAGATAAACTGGGCATAGATGTATGTCTTGCGGGTGTGCAGAAATGCGTAGCCCTGCCGCCGGGTTTGACACTCTTCTCTGTAAGTAAAAAGGCAATGGAAAGGGCAAAAGAGATTGAAAACAGGGGGTACTATTTCGATTTTCTGGTCTTTAAAAAATATTTTGATGATAAACAGCAGACTCCAACCACTCCTATTATTACCCTTATCTATGGTTTAAACAAACAGATGGATGATATGTTGAAAGAGGGTTTGGATAACAGGTTCGAACGACACAAGAAGATGGCTGACTACACAAGGGAGTGGGCAAATAAGAATTTTGAACTCTTTGCAGAAAAAGGGTTTGAATCCAACACACTCACAGCAATAAAAAACACAAAAGGGATAAGTGTTGCAAAATTGAATGAAGAACTCGGTAAAAAAGGTGCTACCATATCGAATGGATATGGAAAGTTGAAGGAGAAGACATTCAGAATTGCACATATGGGTGACATCACTTTAGATGAGATAAAAGAACTCCTGAGTTGGATAGATGAGATAATCTCCACGATGTAGACAATTGGGGTCAACGCTTCAAATGACCAACCTAACCCCTTTGGTAGAATCAAAAATCTCCGTGTTCTCTGTGGTTTTTCTGAGGTCTGAAACTCATGGGAATAAGAAGCCGAATAATCCTTTCTTAAGTCTGATTTCAGGAATTGATTTTATAGAAACCTTAAAATCGTAACTCCAGTGTTCCTTGCTTCCGTTGAAGTTGAATTCTGCCTCCCAACAATGGAGGTTACGATAGATTCTTAATGTATGCGTCATTAAAATTTTTCTTCTTAAATCGTAAGTAGGATGATACGAAATCCTCCAATTTTTTGTCAGATTGAAGCTCGCATTGACCGAAAGATTTATCTTATCTTTCACTCCCCCGTATCCCTTGGTATAACTCTGTGCAATTGAGAGTCTCTGGTCTACACTTGTAGAGTCAAAAAGAACTTTTTTACTTAAAGATATTGAGAGGTCTTCTCTGAAATCTCTTACTTGTTTAGAGTAAGGGTCATATTTGAAAGAAGAATACAGACGCAAAAATCTTAAAGGGGTTATTCTAATAGAATTGGAAATCATCGAAAGAGGTCTCTCTTTCTTTTTAAAGTCATAAAAACCACTCGTGGCGAACGAAATCAGACTGATTTTTTTAACTTTCTCACCTATCCTTATTTTCATTTCAAAATCGTTCTTCAGAGCAAAATTAAGACTACTGCTAAAATCTTTTGTATGGTTAGTCTCCGATATGTATCTGTATCCTACTGACGGGGTAATTATATGTGCCATCCCTTTAATCCTGCCTATCTCTTTTTTGAAGAGTCCAAAGATTTTCGTGTTCGCACCAGCTGAAAGGGTATAAGTCTCTTTGTGTGGAAATTCTTTTTCTGTCGAATCTTTACTATAGACAGTATAAGTATAGTTAACTGCGGGCGAGATGTTCAGCCATCCAAAGAATTTCTGCGGTCTTTTCAAACTTGCATGATTGCTGAAGTTGCTGTGAGTATGGCTGGTATCAGAGGTAGTGTAGACTATTCGGTTGAAGGAGTTGTTGTAAGAAAAAGAGGAGCCGAGAATTTCTTTTTGATATAGAGTGAAACTAACTTTAGGAATTTTTGCTGTTGTTTCGTCTTTTTCTAAATCCTTCCTGTGGTCCAATACACCCGAGAGCGAAGCACTCGACCAAGACTTGCTGCAAGATAGGTGCGAATGGAGTTCGCGTCTCAACCTATCGGCAAGGTTTTCACTCATCTCGTAGTATGTTTCAGACGATATGAAATCTGCGTTCCCATTCAATCTGAATTTCGCTCCAAGATTCTGGGCGTGGACTGCCTTCAGACTCCATATTTTTTTCCTAAATGCTATGTCATCTGAAAAAGAATAGTCAATGTGGCCACTTAAAAAGGGGTTGACTATATACCTTCCTCTAATTGCACTTTTCAATCCTCTTTTTTCTGAATAGTCGAGTCTAAATGTCAAATCCGAGTAGTCGTTCACTACTAAATAGTATGGGATTTCTACATACTTACCTTTAACATCATCTTGTCCTATCTTCGGTGTCAGAAAACCAGAGTGGCGCTTCTTTTTTATAGGAAAGAACCAGTAGGGCAGAAAAAAGACGGGGACATCCTGGACAAAAAGCACCAGGGGCTTACAGACCACTATATCGTCCTGGTATATCTTCATCGAAGATGAAGCGAAGAAGTAGTGAGGATGGTTGAGATCGCAGGTTGTAAATTTGCCACTTTTAATCCCCAGAGTCTTCTCTCCGACCTGACGCACAACCACGCCCTCGAAGAAACCTTTCTCTATCTCGGTCTTTGCGTTCAGGATTTCTCCACGTTTTTTTTCTATATTATAGGTCATAGACTCGCCTTCAATTTTCTCATTTCCATCATAGAGAACAGGTGAGCCGTAAGCGGTAAGGTCGTATGTTTTATATTCATAGAATATACTATCAGCAGTGATTCTTATTGTTCCGTAACTGACTTCAGCATTTCCCCTCAAAATCACCCTCTCTTCGGGAATGGAATAGACTATCTCATCCGCCCTGTATCTGACCAGTGAGTCACCTTCAGATAAGGATGTTGCAAAAATGAGGCAAAAGAGCAATCCATTCATTTTTTCCTGCGTAATTCGGTGATTATTATCAAAGCCACTCCAACAGTCACCGCAGCATCGGCGAAGTTGAAGATGGGCCATCTCGTTTTTTTAATTCCTATATCGATGAAATCTACCACTTCACCAAACCTAACCCTGTCTATAAAATTTCCTATTGCTCCACCTAAGATTAGAGCGAGACCGATGTGTTCTATATTGTGTCCATCTTTCAGTCTTAAAAGGTAGATGAATATGAAAGGGATAATAACTAAAAAGAGTATAAAGGAAATTTTGCCACCGAGTGGGATGCCGAAAACGGCGTTTGGATTCCTGATGTAGGTCAGTTTTAAAAATTCACCAATGAGTTGAGATGATTCGTTTAACGAGAAGCGATTATCTATCCAAACCTTAGTTATCTGGTCACAGACTACGGTCGCGAGTGTTAGTATATACGCCAGGCTTATACACCTTCGCTTTTGCGCTGACATTCTAAACAGAGTTTCGTATATGGTATTGCCTCGAGTCTCTTATCGTCTATTGAGTTCCCGCACTTTTCACATTTTCCATATTCTCCATTCTTGGAATATATTTTTCTCAAGGCATCGTCAATATCTTCAATGGTTTTGCCTTCGAGCGTTGCTAAAAGTGAGGAAAGTTCTCTCCTTTCCTCATCCGTACCCTGATCTGCAGGATGAAAAGAATAACTTGAAAGGTCGCCACTCGACTCCGTCTGGTGTGAAAGGAAAATATTCGACTCTATCCCAAGTTCTTTAAGAAGTTCTGCTCTTCTTTGCAACAACAATTTTTCATAATGTTTCAATTTATTCTTTCTCATATTATCACCCCTTCTTACAAACTACCTTGCAACATTTTTCACAGAGTGTCGGGTGTTGAGTATTCTTTCCCACTGTTTCAGAGTATATCCAACACCTCTCGCATTTTCCCCCTTTTGCTTTTTGCACATCAATAAATAGTTCATCGTTATGTTTATACACATCGGCAGAAAGACTGGAGTTATCCTCAAGGAGAGCTACTTGAGAGACGATGAATATACTTGGTAATTCATCCTTATAAGTATTCAATAGAGTTTTCAAATCTTCGCCCTCTGCAAAAAGAGATACCCTTGCTCCAAGCGAGTTTCCAATCAGACCTTCATTCCTTTTTTTCTCAAGGGCAACTAAAACCCCATCTCTCACATTGAGGAGTCTTTCCCATCTCTCTGCCAGTCCATAATCTAAATTGGCTTCATTGACTTTCGGGAATGTAGCAAACAGTACGGACTCTTCTTGTTGGGACAAAAGTTTCCATACCTCTTCAGATGTATGACTCAATATTGGAGAGAGTATTATGGCGAGATTTTTTAATATTTCATACATAGAACTCTGGGCAGACCTCCGTTTTTTCGATTTAGCACCATAAGTATAGAGTCTATCTTTTGATACATCGAGATAGAAAGAAGAGAGGGTAATTACGCAGAAGTTATAAACAGAATGATAGACTTTGTAAAATTCATACTTTTCATAAGCATCCTCGGTTTCTTTCATACATAAAGTGAACTTATGCATTATCCATCTATCAATCTCGGTTCTCTCCTTATAGGGAACAAAATCTTTCTTTCGGTCAAAGTCGAAGAGATTCCCAAGTAAAAATCTAAATGTATTTCTAATCTTTCTATAGGCATCTTTTATTCTATGTAATATCTCATCCGAGCAATTCACATCAACAAAGTAATTGGAACTTGCAACCCATAATCTCAGTATATCTGCGCCGTATTTGTCCACGATTTTCTGGGGAGGTATAGCATTACCAGCCGACTTGTGCATAGCATAGCCCTTCTCATCGAGGGTAAAACCGTGGGTTATTACCGATTTATAAGGCGGCTTACCGGTTGCACCGATCCCGACCATCAAGGATGTGTTAAACCAACCCCTGTGTTGATCAGAGCCCTCAATATACACATCACATGGGATCTCATTGGGTTTGAGAACTGCTAAATGGGATGAGCCCGAATCGAACCAGACATCCAATATATCCTTCTCCTTTTCAAAATCTTTAGATCTGCATTTTGGACATTTAAAATCATCGGGAAGGAACTCGGACACATCTTTAGTATACCATGCATCAGAACCCTCATTTTTTAGAATTTCGATGACTTTCTCAATGAGGTGTGGGTCTAGAACAGGCTCACTGCAATTCTTGCAGTAAAATGCGGGAATGCCTACCCCCCATGTTTTCTGTCTTGAAAGACACCAATCGGGTCTGGATTCGACAAAACTCTTTATTCTATTTATGCTCTCAGAAGGAAACCATTTTGTATTTTCAATCGCCTTGAGGGCTCGCTCTCTGTGGCGGTCGTGGTCAATCTTCATAAACCATTGAACAGTGGTGCGAAACACCACTGGATTCTTACATCTCCAACAGTGGGGATAAGAGTGAGTTATTCTATCTTCTTTTAGAAGTGTTTTTGCCTTTTTTAATGCCTCAATCACTGCTTTATCTCCATCTTTTAAATTGAGTCCACTGAATTGAAGCGATTCTTTTGTAAATATACCCTTTTCGTCTACAGGAGAGAGTATGGGGAGATTATATTTTATACCAATTTCAAAATCATCCCTCCCATGACCGGGCGCGGTGTGAACTACCCCCGTTCCGAGTTCAAGAGTGACAAATCTACCTAAAATTGCGATAGAATCTCTGTCGAATATCGGATGTTTAAATACCAGTCCATCCGTATCTTTCCCCTTGAGTTCCTTTATAACCCTGTAATTTTCTATTTGCAATTCGGATAGGGTAGTTTTCAAGAGTTCTTTTGCAAGGATATAATAATCTTGGTCCACTTCGACAATCACATAATCGAATGCTGGATGGAAGGTCAATGCTAAATTTGCAGGTATAGTCCATGGTGTAGTCGTCCATACGAGAGCAAAGCATCTTTCTTTGTTCAGATTTTGGAATACTCCTTTACTGTCTTTTCTTAGCGGGAATTTCATCCACAAAGAGTAAGACTTTTTATCTTTGTACTCTATTTCAGCCAGCGCAAGGGCTGTCTCACAAGTAGTACACCAGTGTATAGGTCTCAATCCCCTATAAATATATCCTTTCTTAACGAACTCAAGAAATATTTCTAAAATCTTTGCCTCGTATTCCTTCGACATAGTGAGATACGAATTCTTCCAATCGGCGATAACGCCAAGTCTTTTAAATTGCTGTTTCTGCACATCAACAAAGTTGTGGGCGAATTTTCTGCAACTCTCTCTTATTTTAACTTTAGTGGGTTTTTCTTTTCTCTTCTGGAACTGCTGTATTATCTCCCTCTCAATGGGGAGTCCATGGTTATCCCACCCAGGAACGAATGGAACCCTGTAGCCCTGCAATTTTCTATATTTACATATTATATCTTTCAAAATCTTATTCATCGCCTGTCCAAGATGGATCTCTTCGTTTGAATATGGTGGTCCATCATGAAGTATGAAATCGCCTTTTGGGGAGGGTTGGTTCAGGCATTTTTCATATACATCGATCTCTTCCCAGAAGGACTGGATTTCCAACTCCCTTACGGGGAGATTCCCTTTCATCGGGAAGGGTGTAGACGGTAAGTTTATGGTATCTTTGTAATTCATTCTACTCTATCATCTTCAGATAAGCCTTTGCCCTCGAATTCAATGGATCCAACTTCAGAGCCCTTTCCCATTCTTCCTTTGCCTTTCCCTGCTCTCCATTTCTGAAATATGCTATTCCTAAAGAAATGATTGGCTCAACATAATTTGGATTTACTTTCACAACCTTCGTCAGTTCTTCTAT
The DNA here is from genome assembly GCA_030619885.1 of bacterium. Classification (GTDB taxonomy): domain Bacteria; phylum Hydrothermota; class DG-26; order JAUXAN01; family JAUXAN01; genus JAUXAN01. Next base: position 10,925 of record JAUXAN010000037.1, on the reverse strand, counting down.
CGCCTTCGTATACTCTTTAGTATCCAGATAAACCTGGGCAAGTTTTACCTTTGCATCTACATAATTGGGCGAAATTTCGAGCACCTTCATATACTCATCTATCGCAGATTCGTACTTACCTATCTGTTGATACATTTTGCCAAGGTCCAGGTGTGTATCTGCAATCTTCACCCTGATACCATGTGGAAGGTTGCCCTTTGAAACTTCCAACTCTTCCGCTTTGTTGAACTCTTCTATTGCTTCTTCAGACCTACCAGAGTCACTCAAAACTATCCCTAAATTCAGATGTGCCTCTATATAATCAGAATTTACCTCGAGAGCTTTCTTGAAATATTTGATCGCATCCTCATTAAATCCGGCGAGTGAAAATGCCAGACCAAGTTGGACATGGTAATCGGCAAAGTCCGGACAGATTTCAATCGCCTCCTTTAGTTCACTTATTGCCTCTCTAACCCTGCCTCTTTCGTAATATCTTTTACCGAGTTCGAAGTGTTCTTTTCCTTTCAAATTCATAACTACTTCTTATAGGAATTTTTACCGAATTGTCAAGAAAAAAACAACCACTGTCCACAGAGTAAAGCACAGGAGAAAGGGAGAAAACAAATTAAAATTATCAAGGTAGCGAACGGTCTTAAGACCGTTCTCGATTAAAAAATAAAGCAGGGTCTACTACCGCTACCGCTAATTGGATGATTTTGTCACGCACTTATCCTTAAATTCAGGGATAGAAATCCTGAGGATAAGTGCGGGATTAATTGCTAATTGTCAATTGCTTATTGATGTACTTTCTCATTAAAATTTATACTGTGGGTTTTTTCCTTGACTTGTATTCTCTCATTTATAGTTTTAAACACAGGAGGTTTATATGAAAGCAAGAGATAGATTGATAGTCTCACTCGATTTTTCCAGCGATAATGAAGCAAGGAAGCTAATGGATACACTCGGAGATACAGTTAATTTTTACAAGGTCGGATTTCAACTCTTCACCGCCTACGGTCCCAGAATAATCACACTCATTAAGAGAAAAAATAAAAAAATCTTCTTAGACCTTAAATTCCACGACATCCCCAATACTGTTGCAAATGCTACCGATGTAATCTGTGACCTTGGTGTTGATATGTTCAATATACATGCTCTTGGCGGTTTTGAAATGATGGAAACGACTGTGAAGACCTTATGGAAAAAATTTAGTGGTAGAGAAGAGAAAAGGCCCATCGTTTTAGGGGTCACGATTCTTACATCTTTAGGCGATGCATTCCTAAAAGATGTGATAGGGTCACAGAGAAGTCTGCGCGAAGAAGTGGCGCTTCTCGCAAGGGCTGCACAGAGCTCTGGCTGTGATGGGGTCGTTGCCTCTCCTCTTGAAGCTAAATATATTAAAAAGGAATGCGGAAAAGACTTTATAGTATTAACACCTGGTATTAGACTTAAAGGTGATGAATTGGGTGATCAGGTGAGAGTTTTAGGCCCAAAAGAAGCTATCTCCTCGGGTGCTGACTATATCGTCGTAGGAAGGTCAATAACGAGAGCAAAAGACCCTAAATCGAGGGCCGAAAAGATATTGGAAGAGATAGAAAAAGCCTCATCATCTAAAAAAGGCTATTAGCCTTTGGCCTTAAAAATGAAAAATGAGCAGGGATTATAAGAAACTAGAAGTGTGGAAGTTGGCCCACAAACTTGTGCTTAAAACATATGATATGACCAAGAAATTTCCTAAAAGTGAGTGGTTTGGCCTTATTTCTCAAATGAGGCGTGCTGCGGTATCAATACCAGCAAATATTGTTGAAGGGGCTGGAAGAAAAGGACAAAAAGAATATATTCATTTTCTTTACACATTGCTATCTTCATGTAATGAGTTAGGATACTATATTTATCTTTCAGCAGAGTTAAATTTCATAGATAATAGAGAATACAAAGAAATGGAAACATTAAGTTTACAGGTCAGCAAAATGCTTCAAGGACTTGCAAAAAGAATAGAGAAAGATTTAGACAATTCTAAAGCCAATGGCTAAAGGCTAAAAGCTTTATAACAGCTAACATGGCACTATGAGTAACCTATCTTCTAAAATCTTGGAGAGATTGCCAAAGAGACATTCGGAGTTCTTGCGAGAACTCGGGGTCTTCGCTGATAAGAAAAAGTCAAAATTATATTTAGTTGGCGGTTTTGTCAGAGATATAATCCTCGAATATCCAAATCTGGACATGGATTTCGTTTTCGTAGGTGATGCCATTTCTTTCGTTTCCAATTTTACAAAAAGAAAAAAGGTGGAGGTTAAAAAATACCCCGAGTTTAATACAGCAACCCTGGTATTCTCAAAGAATTTAAGGGTTGATATCGCTTCCTGCAGAAAAGAGAAATATCCCGAACCCGCAGCCCTCCCTTTGGTAAGCAAGGGGAGTCTAAGGCAAGATTTGATGAGGAGGGATTTTACCATAAATAGTATGGCTATCAGCGTGAATAAGAATTTTGGAAGGTTGATTGATTACTCTAATGGATATGAAGATTTGAAAAAAGGCATTATTCGCGTACATCATGAAAAGAGTTTTGTAGACGACCCGACGAGGATATTTAGAGCGATAAGATTCAAAGTTAGATATGGATTCAAAATTGAGTCTAACACATCCAAATTGATGAGAAAAGCTCTACACGACAAATTGATAGAAAAATTGACACCCGTGAGGATAAAACATGAATTGGTCCTTCTGTTGGAAGAGAAATATCCGAAAGAAGCGATGGCAAATTTAGAAAAACTTGGACTATTCTTGCATATAAATAAAAATTTCAAAATTGGGGATTCGCTCGAACTCTATGATGAAATTGATATAAGACGCAAAGATATCAAAGTCTGGCTTTTCTATTTTCTACCACTCGTATACAGCACCACACTTGCAACATCAATAGAGATAGGAAAGAGGCTTGGATTTACTAAAAAAGAAGAAGAAGCTATTATCAAATTACATATAGCTAAGGAAAGACTAAAAAAACTTCCTAAAGATCCACTGCCGAGTAAGGTTTATACATTTTGCAGGGAGTTGCCTGGAGAGGTTATCTACTTTCTTTCCTCTGTAAGCAAAAAGGAATTAGGACAATATTTAGACAAATATTCGAAGGTCCGTTTGGAAATTACTGGCAAAGACTTGAAAAAAATGAACATAGAAGAAGGACCAATCTACAAAGAGATATTGGAAAAGACTTTGCTCGCTAAAGTTGATGGAAAGATAAAGACAAAGGAAAAGGAACTTGAATTCGTAAAAAATTATCTGGGGTTTAAACAGTAGACACAGATTTACATCTCAAGATCCGTATGGACTTATGAACCCCGTAAGATGTTTACTATCTAACGGGGTGAACACAGATTATAAATATAGTGATATTGAAGACATAGAGATAAAAAGATATTTAATCAGTATCTATCTGTGATAATCAGTAACTGAATTGCAATTTCTTCTTATTGAGAATTTTTGATATTATTCGTGGGTTCTTTTTCCTTGACCCCTTGAAGGAGGTATAAGGCGTGGGGTCAGTCCCTACGGATCCGTATGGAAAAAATCTGACCATTAGCACCTCGTTTTACTCGGTACATAGCACCTCGTTTTACTCGGTACATAGCACCTCGTTTTACTCGGTACATAGCACCTCGTTTTACTCGGTACATAGCTCCTCGCTCCGCTCGGTGCATTCCAGACGGATCCAGAGATAGGTCGATTTTTCTTGACAAGAGATTTTATTTTCCTAAAATCAAAAAAATTTAAGGAGGACAGAATGGTTGAGATAAGATGGCATGGAAGAGGCGGACAGGGAGCAAAGACAGCCGCAATCCTTTTTGGTGAAGTTGCTGTGAGTTATGGGAAATATATTCAGGCGTTCCCGGAGTATGGTCCTGAGAGAAGGGGTGCACCCGTGAGGGCATTCAATAGACTCGATGATAATCCTATCTTACTACATTCACCGATAGATGAACCTGATGTGGTTGTGGTTTTGGACCAGAGTTTAATAGAACCTGCAAAAGTTGTTGAAGGTTTGAAAGAAGACGGGATTTTGCTCATCAACACCCCTGACCAACCTGCTGAGGTGAGGAAGAAATACAAAATTAAGGGGAAGAAAATCAGCACGGTAGATGCATCGAAGATTTCAAAGGAGACGATTGGTAAAGAATTGCCAAATACTCCCCTTCTCGGTGCACTTGTTAAAATAACCAGATTCGTCGAGTTTGACAGAATGGTTAAAGATTTAAAAATTCAATTCAAGAAGAAATTCAGAGGGAATGAAAAACTCATCAAGGGTAATATAAATTCCTTAGAGCGGGCGTATAAGGAGGTGGTATCAGAATGAAAAAGTATGGATGGAAGGAACTGCCACTTGGTGCGATATTGAAAGGTGAGTGGTCTACTGAGAACTTTCCTACAGGAGACTGGAGGAGTGAACGTCCTGTCTGGGACGAAGAGAAATGTACAGATTGCTTTTTATGCTGGATATATTGCCCTGATAGTTCAATAATTATTAAAGATGGTAAGGTAACAGGAATAAACTATGATTACTGTAAAGGATGTGGTATATGTGCCAATGTATGCCCGCCGAAGGTAAAAGCGATAGAGATGATTCCAGATTAAAGGAGGAGAGATGCCACTTAAAGCATTAACAGGAAATGAGTCTATGGCAGAGGCGATGCGGCAGATCAACCCCGATGTTGTAGCTGCCTATCCTATAACGCCTGCAACAGAAGTTGTCCAGATATTTTCTTCTTTTGTTGCAGATGGACTGGTAGACACAGAATTCGTTGCGGTTGAGAGTGAACATTCTGCGATGAGTGCATGTGTCGGTGCAGCCGCTGCTGGTGCAAGAGTAATGACATCCACTGCCTCTCAAGGATTGGCTTTGATGCATGAAGTCCTCTATGTGGCTGCCGGACTCAGGTTGCCTATAGTCCTCTGCGAAATCAATCGCTCTCTCTCTGCGCCCATAAATATACACTGTGACCATTCAGATACGATGGGCTCAAGAGATGCGGGATGGATACAGATATTTTCTGAAAATGTCCAGGAGACATACGATAATGTGATTCAGGCGATGAAAATAGCAGAATCCTCACGCATTCCAGCACTCGTGACTACCGATGGTTTCATATTGAGCCACTGCTTGGAAAGGATTGAAGTATTAGAGGACTCCGAAGTTCAGTCTTTTATTGGAGAGTATAAACCTGCCTATTCATTACTCGATATAGAAAATCCCATAACGGTTGGTCCTTTAGACCTGCAGGATTACTATTTTGAACATAAACGACAGGAAATAGAGGCTATGCGCGAAGCGAAGAAATCCATTGAAAAAGTCAATAAAGAATTCGGAGATAGGTTCAGAAGAAGATACGATTTTTTTGAATCCTATAAATTGAATGGGGCAGAGATTGCGATTGTGGCTTTGGGTTCAACGGCTGGAACTGCAAAGGTTGCGATTGATAGCCTCAGAGAGGAAGGGAAAAAGGTTGGACTGTTGAAACTGAGGGTATTCAGACCGTTCCCTTATGAAAAGTTATGTGAAGTATTACAGAAGTTTAAGGTGGTCGCAGTTCTTGACCGTTCAGATTCTATGAGTTCTACCGGCGGTCCTGTCTTTACAGAAGCAAGGTCTGCACTTTATGACCTGACTACCAGACCGCGCTTTGTAAATTACATCTATGGACTTGGTGGAAGGGAAATTACAGAATCTGACATAAAAAAGGTTGCTAACGAGGCATTGAAGATTTCAAAAACAGGTAAGATTAAAGAACTTGTTCAATATTTAGGTGTAAGAGAGTAGGGAGGAAGGAATGGCTAGTCTAAAAGAACTTTCAAAAAAGAAGGATCTGTTTGCTCCCGGGCATAGAGGATGTGCAGGGTGTTCAGCATCTATCGTAGTGAGACAGACTTTGTTGGCATGTGATACGCCCGTTGTCTGTTCTATATGTACTGGATGTCTTGAGGTATTTTCATCCATATTTCCCTATACGGCTTGGAAGGTTCCTTTAATACATTCTCTGTTCGAAAACTCTGCTGCTACAATATCAGGTATTGAGAGTGCTTATAGAGCGCTTAAAAAAAGAAAGAGATATACACGAGATTTAAAATTCATTGCATGGGGTGGAGATGGTGGTACATACGATATAGGTTTGCAGGCATTATCGGGTGCGATCGAAAGAGGACATGATTTCTTATATATCTGTTATGATAACGAAGCATATATGAACACAGGCATACAGCGTTCCTCTGCTACGCCTCTGGGTGCTCATACTACTACTTCACCAGCGGGAAGCGTCATCCCTGGGAAACAGCAGAACAGAAAGGATTTGACCAATATTGTGGTTGCCCATAATGTGCCATACGCAGCACAGGCTATCCCAAGCAACTGGCGGGATTTAACTACGAAGGTGAGTAAGGCATTGAGTATTAAAGGACCGACCTTCATAAATGTTCTTTCACCCTGTGTGATCGGGTGGGGATATGAGCCCTCGGAGACGATTGGAATAAGCAAACTCGCTGTTGACACCTGTTTCTGGCCACTCTATGAAGTTGAAAACGGAAAGTATAAACTTAACTATAAACCGAAAGAGAAGATACCTATTAGAAAATGGATGGAAAAACAGGCGAGGTTCAGACATCTGTTTAAAAAAGAGAATAAGAAAATCATCGATGAGATACAGAATGAGACAGATAGAAAATGGGAAAAATTACTAAAACTCTGTGAAGAATGAAATTATGAACACGAATGTGCACGAATTTCTTCTTTTTGAGAATTTTTATATTATTCGTGTGCATTCGATTAACCTGCCCCGCACCTATGCATAAGTGCGGGGTGAATGTGATTCGTGGTTCTTTTTTACTTGACAGAATGGATAAAAATTTATATTTTGTATTTAGGGAGAGGATGGGAACTTGGAAGCAATGAACATATTCGAAGAAGAGTTCTGGTCGATAAATGAGAGCCTGAACAAGCTGCTGACTACGACGAATGCAAACAGTGTTCTACTTATAGACAGAGCAGGTCAGCTCATTACGAGTGCAGGGGACACTCAAAATCTTGACGTTTCCTCTTTTTCTTCACTTTCCGCCGCCGATTTTGCAGCGACTTCTCAACTTGCAACTTTAATCGGTGAAAAAGAATTCTCCACCCTATTTCACCAGGGAGAAAATGAAAATATTTTCATCTCAATTGTTGCCCACAGAGTAATTCTGGTTATTATTTTTGACAATAGAAGCACACTGGGGTTGGTAAGAGTAAGGGTTAAACATACTGCGGAAGAACTCGGTAAAATCTTTCAAAACATATTTTTGAAGATAGAAGGTCAAACTCCTCCACCCACTATTGATGAGGGATTTGCAAAGGAAGCCGAAGAAGAGATTGACAAACTTTTTGGATAAAAAAACTTTTTTGATATAATTTTTAAGGAGGACCATACTTGTCGTTAATAAATTATGCATCGAGGGAAATAAACTGTAAGATTGTATATTATGGACCTGGATTGGGTGGAAAGACTACGAATATAAAATATGTCTACTCAAAGATAAATCCAGGTACCCGTGGAAAATTGATTACCCTCGCTACCGAGTTAGATAGAACACTTTTCTTCGACTTTTTACCTGTTGATTTGGGAACGATAAGGGGATTTAAAACGAGATTTCACTTATACACGGTTCCTGGACAGGTATTCTATAATGCTTCGAGAAAACTCATACTAAAAGGTGTCGATGGAATGGTATTCGTTGCAGATTCTCAGATAGAGAGGATGGAAGATAACATCGAGTCGCTGAAGAATCTCCATGAGAATCTTGCTGTGCATTCAGTGAAATTGGATGGAATTCCTTTTGTGATGCAGTACAATAAAAGGGACCTTCCAAATATCTCTTCTATTGAAGAACTTGAGAATGCTATCAATCAGACGCATGTTCCCTCCTTTGAATCAGTGGCTATCCAGGGGACAGGGGTTTTTGAAACCCTCAAAGAAGTGAGCAAAATGGTGTTGAGAACCATTGGATAGTTAACTCGCAAATTAAAATTTCTTTGACAGGATTAACAGGATTTTAATAGGGGGGGTTCCCCACACCTACCTGCCCGCTGTTTCGCTATGGCAGGTCGCAGACCCGTATGGGCGGGTGCATAGGTGTGGGGTTCGTGTAATTCGTTCAATTCGTGGTTATCTTTTCTTGAATCTCGCAGTATAATGTTCCAGATAGGGCGGTCTGTAAACGATCTCTAACCCTGTTATATTTTCTCTGTGTTCATAGACTTCTTTGAGAACCTCTGCCACATAATCTATATGAGAATTGGTATATACTCTCCTCGGTATAGACAATCGTAGCAGTTGCAGTGCTTCACTCTGGAAACCGCCTGCTCTTACTCCCCCCTTTCTATACAATTCATCTGCGAGTGCTACTGTGGGATACTCTTCCCCCCTCAGATGGGGTAAGAACTTACTCACATCAACGAAGACCGCATTCCCACCTGCAGGAGAGTATAAAGGGATGCCCGCATCGTTCAGTTTTTTCCATAGATACTGAATCTGTCCCGTCCTGAATTCGAGATACTTCTCTGAAAGTGTCTCTGAAAGTCCTATTGTTATAATCTTAAGGTCTCTACCTGTGAGCCCACCGTGAGTATGGTAACCTTCCATCAAGAGTATGAGATTTTCAAATTCATTCGCAAGTTTAGCACTCCTGGTTGCAAAGAATCCCCCGATGTGAGAAAGCCCGTCCTTTTTTGCGCTTAGTATACATCCATCGGCACAAGAAAACATCTTTTTAACAATCTGCTCTATTGAGTACTCGCTATATTTCTTCTCTCTCTGTTTTATGAAGTAAGCATTCTCGGCGAACCTGCATGCATCGTAGTAAAGAGGGATATTACGCTTTGATAAGGTCTGCTTATACTGGCGGATATTTTCTAAAGAGACGGGCTGGTCTCCACAGGTATTATTTGTAATCGTCAAGAATGCTAACGGGATTTTTTCCCTTTCTCTAACGAAGGACGAGACTCTATCTATATCTATATTCCCTTTAAATGGATGAAATACCTCAGGATGGTATGCTTCTTCTATCACAAAGTCTACCGCTTTTGCTCCCCAATGTTCTATGTTTGCCTTCGTTGTAGCGTAGTGAGTATTACTCGGGATATAGTCACCTTTCTTCACCTTTATTTTAAAAAGTATATGTTCACCCATTCTTCCCTGATGGATGGGGTAGACATAACTGAATCCAAATATAGATTCAACTGCTTTTACGAACTCGTAGTAACTATTTTGAAAGGAGAATGACTCATCGGGTTCTAAAAGGGATGCCTGCTGTCTATTGCTCAGAGCAGGAGTCCCACTATCGGAAAGCAGGTCTATGTATACCTTATTTGCGGAAAGGAGATACGGGTTATAAAACGCCTCCTTCAGAGCGCGAACCCTCTCTTTAAGAGGAACTAACTCTATATGTTCCACAGCCTTAATCTTGTATGATTCTAACATCCTTCAATCTATATGTAATCAAAAATGATTTCTTGTCAAGAAAAAAGAAACCACGGATGTCGACACGGATAAACACTGATTAAATGGTTGCTATAAGAAACTACGCATCGAACCACACAAACGTTTAACCAACCTTTCTTTACCCATTCGTGTATTTCGTGTGATTCGTGGGCTCTTTTTCTCTTGACAGAAAAGAATTTAATAGGTGGTATTTGCGTGTATTAGCGTAATTCGCGGTTTCTTTTTCCTTGACAAATGATTAAATTTTTGCAATAATGAAACCGATTCCGGCGTAGCTCAATGGTAGAGCATCTGGCTGTTAACCAGAGGGTTGTAGGTTCAAGCCCTACCGCCGGAGTGCTTCGACAGGCTGCGACGTGAGCGACTCGACTGAACTCGTCGAAGTCTGTGCCGATGGGCGTAGTCGAGGGCGCAAGTCCCGAGCGTAGTCGAGGAAAAAGGAGCCGAGGCATCTTGAGCATGGCCAAAAGGGAAACTCCTGAGCTTAGTCGAAGGGGATGGTACGTTTACATTGTTCGGTGTTCCGATAAATCACTCTACACAGGTGTGACTTCAGACATTCAACGTCGCTTGAAGGAACACAACTCAGGTAAGGGTGGAAGATATACTAAATCAAGAGCACCTGTCACCCTTGTATACAGTGAAGCATACAAGACCAAATCTGAAGCCTTAAGTAGAGAGTCACAGATCAAGAGATGGTCCCGGGCAAAGAAGAAAGCCTTAATTGAACAAAACTATAACAGACTCAAATAACTAAGTTGTACTAAAAGGCAAATCTAAACATAGTCCTTTCTTAGCCCTCTCAAGTAATTTATCCTTCGTCCTTTCACTTACGATAAATTCGGGGACGGTGCTTGACTCTGTGACTTTAACAAATGTGGAATTTGGATTGCGGAATTCATTCACCATTCAACAATCCGCATTCCGAAATCAGTGAGGTCAATATATGACAAACTGGGATGGAAGAAATGACAAATATCAAATTATCAAAGCCTGACCCCTTTTTCTATTGACCCTTTCTGCGTTCATGAGAGGTAAAAATTAAAGGCGGCTTTTCAAATGCTCCAATAAATATATTCGAAAATATCTCTATCATTAATCTTTCAAGATTTATACTGAATTTCTGCATATTTCCACCTTCTCTTTTTTTGTAATCCCATATAGCCCAAACACTATTTTATCTATATTCTGTTGGATCTTTGCAATCTTACCACGGAGAGAGGTTACTTCAGCAAGGATTCCCTTCTTTTTCCCTTCCAATAAGGTTAAATCTGAGGGAATAAAGATATGGTTGATAATCTCTTGCCATTCTTTACCTGCGTAGACTGGTAGAATTTCATCAAGATATTCCAAAACCTTATTTGGAGCAGTGAGGGTGATTTGTTGCTTGCTTTTTGATGTGAGGATAATTGTCTTTGCATCTCC
>JAUXAN010000019.1 GCA_030619885.1 bacterium | reverse complement strand
CAACAATCTTCTCAGCCACTCCTGCAATTGGTAATCCAATTACGAGAGCCACTCCAATTGCGCCAAAAACGAGACCAGTTACAAGAAGAGCTGTTTCTCTCTTGCCACTCGGCATTTCTTTCAATCCGCTCTTGATCATAGCGATTTTCTCCTCATGCTTTGCTTTTACGAGTTTAAAGATGAAGATAAAGAACATCACTATGAGCACTATAGGTATCGCAAATGCTCCAGCGATTGCCAAAATGGCTGTGATTCCTCCCGGTATCATTTGTTCAAACATTTTTACCTCCTTTTTGAAAAAATTTTCATCTTTTGCATATGCATAGATTAGACTAATTAGGAGGGGAAAAGTTGCTCTCGTATGAAACTTTTTCTTACCCTTTGGGATCAGTCTTATAAATTATAAATTTTAATGTCCTCTCTTTGGGAGCAGGTCTCAAAACTTACTTATGTTCTTTCGCTTATTCAAGCCATCCAAATTCAGCAGGAACTTTCTGATCTCTCTTAGTGTAGGGTTTGATATCTAAAATAGGGGTGCCGTCAATCATATCCACCCCTTTAACCTTTAAAATATTTCCTTTTCGCTCCAGCAACTCGACAATAGTTATACCGAGAGGGTTTGGTCTATCTGGGTGTCTTGTGGCAAATACTCCACGCAATTTCTCAGGATGATAAATTGGTTGCACCTTTAGAGAACGGAAAGAAGATTTATGCATCCAGAAAATCACGACAATATGGGAGAATCCTCCAAGGTCACTTAAGCCATCTTCATACTCTTTAAATATCTCGATCTCCCCCACATTTTCATTTGTTTTAGAGTTAATGACTTCTTTCCCTGTTTTGAAACTAGAGTGAACAATACCTATGGGTTTGACTTTATAGGAATTATTCATTACATTATAATAGTAATCTAAAATACAAAAATGTCAATTAAAATTTTTGACAGAATTAACAGGATTTTTTAATAGGACGCAGATTTCCGCAGATGTTCGCAGATTTATTTTAATATGGAATTCGGAAAAAAATAGGGGCTGTCCCCATTTTCAATATTTTTTCCGCAAGAATCCGAAATCTGAAAAACTGATCCCAATCATTTTGCTCCTCTATATACTTCTTCAAAGTCTTTTTTATTCATTTTATATATCATATGGTAACCATACCATATTCCCTTTGTTTTCTTGAAACCCGCCTTCTCATAAACTTTTATTGCCGGCACATTATCTCGATGGGGTGGCACTAGAAATAAATCAGCGTCTGTCTCGGTAAAAACATATTGTGCAATAGCTTTCATTGCCTCGGTACCGTATCTTTTATTCCAGAAAGATTTTGCCAGTTTAACATCAGTCATCAAGACTAGTTTATCTTGCGGCGTTTTATAGTTCCTACATGACCAGTTTGCTCTTAATCTCCCTATCCCGCTTTCTCCAATCAGTGTTCCTTTTTTTAGCCTGATAATGAATTGGATTTCGGTACTGCCGTACTTGGCTAATCTTTTCTTATATTTTTCGTACCATCCTTTGATCTGCTCATAATTCCAATTTCTGGCAAATCCAGCATATCGCATAATCTGGGGGTCATTCCAGAGTTTTAAAAGAAATTTCAAATGCCGTTGAGTTATAGGATGAATCAAAAGATGCTGTGTCTTCATAATTTTTCCTTTCTTTCATTTTATTTTGAAAAATGAGGACAGCCCCCGTTTTCATGCTACATTTTTTTCTATTTTTCGATAAATTGCTATCCGAGGACTTGCAAAAAATTCCTTCTCCTCCTTCGTTGCCCTTCGATAATCTCCTTTTCCACTCAACAAGTCTCTGCCACTCATCAGGAAATAACTTCTTGAAGGCCTCCATAAAGTCAAGGATAGTAAAAGAACTTTTCGGTAATCTTTTTATCGTTTCTATAATTTTTCTCTCTTCAAGGATTGTCTTGCTCATCTTTTCTCATCTCTTTTAGTCGGTTAAGAGCTTCCTCATATCTCTTGCTTCCTTTAGCCCATTCTTCTAGTCTCTCGCACGGAAACCCCACACATTCATAGCAAAATTCTAACCCTTTTTTATCAACACAACACTCGAGTATCCAACAGTCTGGAGACCAATGCTTCGTCCTATCACCCTTGCAGCCTAAGCAGCGAATGTCCTCCAGACTCACTTTTTCACCTCTTTCTTTTTTAAACCAATCTACGATTTGCTGTGCAATCTTAGGGTCACTTGAAGCTTGAAAGATATCGCATTCATTGCAAATCAATCCACACGCTCCGATCATAATAACACCCTCTTTCAATCCTTTTTCATTGCTTTTTTCTTTAACTCTGGTGATAGTTTCTCAATTGCATATCGCAGTGATGTTCTCGGCATTTCTGCCTTGTTTTTCATAACATAACGAAAGACTTCTTGTGGATACAAGTTACTCGCTTCTTTGAGCATCCATCCATAACCTTTTTGCACCAAATAATCCTCATCTAATAAGAGTGTGTCTGCTATTTCAAAAACAGTTTCAAAATATTTCTTTCTACGAATAGAATAAATCATGATTACCGCCGATGCCCGTCTTAACCATCTATTATTAGATTTTGTCCACTCCTTCACCTCTGGCACAAATTCAGGAAAGTGGAAAATGAACCTGCCAAAAGCATGTGTACAAAAATCATCACATGCTCCCCAGTTAGACACATATTTTTTCAACCAGGAGTCAAAAATGTAAAAATCAGATAATATATAGTGCTTTTTAAGACGAAAAGCCCAGTTAAAAGCAATAGTTCTTTCTTCACTATAACCAGATTTCAATAAATCTTCGCATAAGTTGAATATTTCCTCTTTGGTTTTCGTTTTAATTCTTGAAAAGTATTTTGCAGCAATTTCCCTAACGATAGGGGTCTTTACCCCAAGCAATGTTATTCCCTCTTTAATATATCTTTTTGCACCATCATGATATTCTTGATCAATATGTTTTTTTAATTCCTGTCTGATTTCTTGAATGATCGCTTTTCCCAATTTTACCTCAATGATTTATAAACGAACTCTAAATTTACAAACATCATTCCCTTGTTTAATTGACTTTTCAAGGTCCACCCCTACAGGCTTTCCCAGAACTGACTCGAACAACTCTTTAATCCAACCTCGAGAGCAGTTACAGAAAAGAGGTGACAGCTTGTCAGGATATGCTTTTACCAAAGGGCAATAACACTTTTCATAGACTATATAGATATTGTCATCATCCCTTTGCAAATGGCTCCACATTTGACTCAACTTGGTCAAAAATTCATCGATGTCCTTCGCGCTGTTTCTGCGAGCTTGGACTTTCTCGATAAAGCTGCGAGGAATGCAGGCCCGACCACAGTTTTCCAGCACTTTTATCCGTGTTTTTTCATCAACCTGAGCGTCTAAATTGTCCATTAGGACTCCAAGCCACTTGTGTAAATATTTCATGGCACACCTCCTTTACTAAAAAAGCAGCCTATCTCCATTTTTTCTCCCTCGTGTTATCTGCCGTTAGTATTCTACTTTACGCACATAAAACTCATAAAGTGACCTATATAGATCTTGCGGTTTTTTAACATGCCAAATGTCAAGACCTAATCCCATTTTTCGTAATTAGAAGTAGATTAGATACTTTGCCTTGATTGCACCAATGTGGTACACGGGTTGTATTTTACCTTCTTTTTGTTCACGATAATCATTCAATGCAATATAGAGCCAGGACTTGGGCAAGAAGTTCCAGGAAAAGAGCAGACCTGTTCGAACTGAATTCAGATCAGTCTCGCCAAAATCTGTACCTGGTGTTTCCATAACAAATTGACTGAAAACACTCAAATTCATGTCGGCATTGAATATGAATTCGACCTTTGGTCTGAATCGTGGCGTAATCGCAATAATCGTGTTGAGCGTATCCCACTCAATCCATAGATTAGAATCAAAACCTACCCTCATCTGTTGTATTATTGAATAGTTGAATGACAAAGAATGTGCAGCTTGGTAAGCCAAGAATTCACGAAAGTAATTGTGCGAATAAGAATAATTACACCAAAAAAATAAGAAGTTACCGTAAAGCGTGCCCCATATGTTAAGATTAACACTGCGATGAAAGTAATTTGTATCCGCCTCATAATAAGGGCCAGCCGTAGCTGAAAGATATAGACCCCAGTTATTACGAAAATTGGGGTTAATATCTATGGTACCTAATTTTGACCAGTTTGTATCACCCGGCTCCTGGATAACATAAATGCCCGGGGCGATATACAGGTCTCTAAGGAAACCTTTAGGATATGTCTTATAAGGACCGCTGGAAATGTTAAACCTCTTTATTCCGGCCCAGGGGACAAAGCCTATGTCCCCAACATCAAAAGAATCGTTCACAACACCAACTGTGGCCCTCGTAAGAAAATTCCCCATAAAACCTTTATATCCAGAAGATATCGCCCAGCCTCTTTTCTCATTCTTATCACTCAATGCACCTTGAACAATAAGTTGGCTAGCCCCTTTACGATATACTCCATCAAGCCCAAACGAATAGTTGTAGTCATCTCTATCTACCATTGTTCCGCTGAAGAGCATGCCGATATCTGAAGTTTCAAATACCCGGTGCTTTGCCCTCATTGCACTAAACCATCTGCGGGACTCAATTATCATATCATCTTCAGCATATTCATCCGTATAAGCACCGAGTATACCCATGTTCCAGTTCTCTGATTTGTTGGTCAATTTTAGTCCGCTAATGATAGGCACTGCATCACCATTCATCGACTTACCCATCCTGCGGGAATAGAAAATGTCTAATTCTTGGAAAAAACCTTCGTGAGGACCAAAATCAGAGAGACGAAAAATATCTTTACCTTCAAGAAAAAATGGTCTCCGCTCATCCAAATATACTGGGTAGCGGTCTAAATTTAAAGTAAACGGGTCAGATTCAATCTGGGCAAAGTCTGGATATACAGTTGCATTGAGGGTTGCCTGGGGTGTTACATCCCATTTGAAATTCAAGCTCAGACTTGGTTTGAATTCAGTGGTATCTTGCACTTCGTCTTTATCATATCTCACATATCCTTCAGGGTATAATTCGAAATAGTAGCCTGTAGCCTGAGGATTTATACCTGTTAATGAGCCCCATTTTGAAACCAAGTCACCTTCTTGCTGTAAGACATCAGTCCAGTAGTCATCCTCTCGCTTGAAGGCAATGTGTCGCATAAATTGTACACCCCACTTGTCAAGGTCTTTCTTATACCGGATTGATTTGAACGGAATCCTTATTTCCACTTCGAAACGATCATCATACAATTTTATAGCCCGATAACACACGCCCTCCCAGGAATCATCCTCAGTGCGGCCGTCATCAAGTATCCAACCATCCCGAAATAACTTACTTCCGAATACCGTAAAATAATATCCCGTAGTTTTACTTCCAAACGGGTCAATTCTGACTATAACATAATCTTCGTCTTTTGTAAAATTGGCAATTGGTTTATGCTTTTGTGAATAACAGCGGAATGCAAAATAGAGGTTGTCTTTATCTTGCAACACATAGACCACAGTTTTTTCCGTAGGCTCTGTCTTTTCATATGGCAGGTGTTGGACAAAATCATAGGCTGAATCTGCCTGCTGCCAGACTTCTTCAATTACCCCATCAATTTTAGGCGCAATTTCTGTAAAAAGCACCTCTACAGCTTTCTCATTGTTCATTGTAAGCAAAAGCAATAATAAAAAACCCATGTTTCCTCCTTTCTCTCGCTTAGTTGATTAAAAGCACCCTCTATAAGTACATGTTTTGTCTATGGTTGTCAATCGGGAAAAATGCATTTCGGCGAAATTTTTCCTCCTTGAAAATGAACGACTTGCGAAAAAAGTGATCTTTTTTTCTGTACCAAGATTAGTTAGTTTACATAATATTATTACTAAATTACTTGAATATAATATACTTAAGTATCAAAATTCAAAAATGACAAATGGGACTCTTTGAATATTATACACTTAACAAACTGAAAAAATTATCGAATAAAAATGGGGATGGTTCTGATTTCTGCTACCTTTTAAAAAAGGGAACCGTCCCCATTTTCTCACATCCTATAGTTTATTATTTGCCATAGAATCCTATTAAGAGTCCCTTAGGCAAAGGATATGGCGATGGCCTATCGAAACTCAATCTTGTTCTCTTATTCCGAGTTGTATTCATTTTTGATCCTCCTTCTGGATTGAAGTTTTTTTCGTTCTTGATTTTTGGCAAGCTAATCGATACTTCCTCTAATAGCCTTTCAAGAACTATTCCCTTTTTTGATCCTATTTCTGGTTTGAGGTCTTTTTCTTTTTTGATTTTACTCAATTTAGTCGACACTTCCTCAAATGACCTTTCAAGAACTATTCCCTTTCTCATTTTTTATCCCTCCTTTTTAATTAAATTTAAATAATGACTTCCTTCCCATCTCTCTTTCTGATTTGCTTTCATACCCTAATATAGGGCAAGAATCATGCCATCGCAGTCGAATCTTCATAAATACTTAAAATACAAAGCTTTATGAGAAATAGGCCTAACTGGAGTCAACCCCATGAAAGTGAAAAAAGGTCAAATATGACCTCTTGAACCTGTGGAAAGGAATTAAGTTGTTTATGTATAAGGACTACCTATGGATGGTCAAATATGGTCGGAGATGCGAGGGGTAGCCACTAATCACTCAAGCCCAACTTTCTCATCTTCCCCCTGAGTGTTGAGCGAGGGATGCCCATCATCTGGGCTGCTTTGGCTTTGTTGCCAGCCACCTGAGAAAGAATGAAATGGATGTACTTCTTCTCGAATTCTTTACAGGTTAATGGCCGCCCCTCATCAGTGAAGAGGTCAACACTTACCTCTCTGGTAATAGGCACGCCACTTCTGAGCTTTTCGGACAAGTCTTTGGTCTTAATTGCACTTCCGTCCCTGGCAAAGATAACCGCACGTTCAATCTCATTTTCTAATTCTCTTACATTGTTTTCAGCCCAATCGTAGTTCATCAATGCGTCCAACGCCCCCTTATGGAATCCACGAAAATGCTTTCCCTTTTCCTTGGTATACTTTTCCAGAAAATGATGTGCCAACACTGGAATGTCTTCTCGACGATCCCTCAAAGAGGGTACATCTATCGTCACCACATTGATGCGATAGTAAAAATCCTGACGGAGACGTCCTTCCTGGATTGTTTTTCGTAAGTCTTCGTTGGTCGCACAAATCAATCGAACATTGACCTTGATAGTTTTCGTTCCCCCTACCCTTCTGATTTCCTTCTCCTGGAGAACCCGAAGCAACTTGATTTGCATTGCTTCACTTGTGTGATGAATCTCATCCAAAAAGAGGGTACCATCGTGAGCAGCCTGAAAGAGCCCTTGCTTGTCTAAGGCACCTGTAAAAGCCCCTCTAACGCTACCGAAAAGCTCAGCCTCCAGGAGTGTCTCGGGCAGGGCTCCACAGTTGATTGCCAGGAACGGTCTCTCCTTTCTGTTTCCATTGTAATGGATCGCCTTGGCGATCACTTCCTTCCCGCTCCCGGACTCTCCAGTAACGAGAACTGTGCAATCATCGTTCAGGATTTGCTTCATCTCCCGGAAGACCTTCTGCATAGCTTTGCTCTGACCGATTACTCCGGGAAATTCATATTTCTTCTCTACTTCCTCACGCAGTTGGATATTCTCGCTTACTAACCCTTCCATCAGATTCGCATTACTGATATCAATAGCAGCCAGGTTGGCAAAAGCTTCGAGAAAGGCAGCATCTTCCTGAGTAAAGGTCTTTACATAGATTCGTTGGTCGACATATAGGGTACCCAATGCACTACTCCACCCTGGTACAATGAGAGGAACGCAAATGAAAGAGAGAATGTTCAGTCCTCTGACACTTTCGGCATCTTTAAATCGTGAGTCCAACCGGAGGTCCGTACTCATAAGTAACTTCTTGCTCTCCAGGGTTGCCTTAACAATGCTGGTGCTGAAGGCAATATCCTCTTTCTCGAGGGATTCAGAAGCCACAGTTCGGTAGCCTTCACCCGATTCATCGGTGAGAATAATCATCCCTCTCTCGGCACCAATGATGGTGATAGCAGAATGGAGAATCTCATCGAGAAGTGTCTTTACCTCAGTGATCTGATTGACCCTCTGTCTAAATAGGAAGAGGTCCATCAATCGATCGTGAGGAAGGGTTAACTCTGAGTCGCTACCCCGAGTATGTCCGGAGTCGGCAATAAAATTTTTCACGACTTCCTCCTTCCTTTAGATTTGCTTTTCTTGATGATTTTCAGATTTTTGTAAATTTCTTTGGTCTCTGTTTTTGCTATATAAATTTTTCTCAATTCTTCACCAAGATTCGATAAAATCTTGTTAACTACCTCTTCAGCTTTTCTTAATTCCTCCTGTGCCAGGGAATATTGTTTCTTCTTGTAATAGACTTTACCAAGATAATAGTAAGCCTGCCGGAGAAGTTCCTTCATCCCGCAGGACTCGGAAATTTTCTGAGCCTGGCTGGCATAGGATTCTGCATCCTGCAGATCTCGCTTTGATAAATGGATACAGGCAAGTAGGAGATGCGCCTGAGCTATGTCAAACTTCCTTCCCTTATCCATAGCCAGACTGAGCGCTTCCTCTGCATACTGGCTGGCCTTGAGACCGTTCCCCCTTACAATTTCAATTCTGGCAGCAACTACAAGTCCTTCGATAATTGCATCTATTTCCTTCATCTCCCTAGCTATTTTTAAGCCCTTTTGAATATCCAAATGAGCATCTTCATAGAAACCCCTGAGGAACTTCGCTAGACCTGTATCAATTTGAGACCGCACACTCATTTTCCTTGTACCAATTGCCTGAGCTATTCGCCTAGCCTCCTCAAGTTTTTCTAATGACTTCTCTGTGTCACCCATATCCCACCAAAGCTTGCACAGATAGTGCTGCGATTCCCATTGACTCTGCTTATTCCCAATCTGCCTCACAATCCTCAGGGCTTGCTCGAGGCAGCTGAGCGATAGCTCGTAATCTCCACGGTTCCAATGAATGAGCCCGATGTTATGAAGGGTATTACCCTCAGAGTCCTTATCTCTAATCTGCCTCTGAATCCTTAGGGCTTGCTCGTTGTAGCTGAGCGATAGCTTGTAGTCCCCATGGTTCCAATGAATGAAACCAATATTATCGAGGACTATAGATTCACGCCGCTTGTCCCCAATCTGTCTTTTAATCCTCAGGCATTGCTCGTAGGAGCTGAGTGCTAACTCGTAGTCTCCACGGTCCACATGGACGTTCCCAATTCCAATGAGAGTATCACTCTCACCCCGCTTGTCCCCAATCTGTCTTTTAATTCTCAGAGCCTGCTCGTAGTAGTTGAGCGATAGCTCGTAGTCTCCACGGTTCCAATGGACGTTCCCAATTCCAAAGAGAGTATTACTCTCACCCAGCTTATCCTCCAACTCCCTCCGAATCCTCAGGGCTCGCTCGTAGTAGTTGAGCGATAGCTCGTAGTCTCCATGGTTCCAATGGACATTCCCAATTCCAATGAGGGTAGAACTCTCACCCAGCTTGTCCTCAATCTGCCTTTTAATTCCCAGGGCCTGCTCGTAGTATTTGAGCGATAGCTCATAGTCTCCACGGCTCTCATGGACATGTCCGATTCCAATGAGGGTAGAACTCTCACCCAGTTTGTCTCCAATCTGCCTCTGAATTATCAGGGCCTGCTCGTAGTAGTTGAGCGATAGCTCGTAGTCTCCTTTTCTCCTGGATGTTGCCCCAAATCCATTTAATCCATAGGCCTGTTCCTTACGGTCTCCCAATCCCTTGGCAAGATTCTCTATGCTCTTATAGTCCTCTCGAGCATCATCATAGCGACCAAGCAATGCTTTCACTTCAACCCTCCCTTTTAGCTGGGTGAGCTTTGTGCGCTGGAGATCTGGAGTAGGATGCTGTTCGAGGTATTTATCTATCAGTTCGATTCCCTTATCAAAATATCCAATCGCCTCCTCATTGGCAAAGAGATTCTTTGCATGTTCTCCTGCCCTGAGAAGATAGGGGAGTGCTTCTTTTTCTTCATCAGCTTCAAGCAAGTGATGCGCGATCTTTCCCGCGTACTTTTCCTTTTCTCCAAAATTCTTCGTGAAGTACTCTCCGAGGAGGCGGTGATATTCTCTCTTCAGCTCCGGGATCAGATTGTCGTATGCGACTTCCCTGATCTTACCATGGTCAAAATGGTACTCCCTCTCTGAGGCATGGATGAGATGATGAGATTGCTCCAAATCCTGTAAGCTGAGCAGTACTTTCATCCGAGGGAGTCCTAAACAGTGACAGATGGTGTCAGATTGAAAAGAACGCCCTTCCACCGAGGCAACATCTACAAGGGTTCTCTCCTCACGATTCAATCTCCCCAACCGATTCATGATTACATCATTCACCCTGCCTGGAATATCTACCTTCCCAACATCACCGCTTGGACTCCATCCTCTATCTTCCTGACTGATCACTCCCTCATCTCGAAGTAGTTTCAACACTTCCAGGATAAAGAGGGGATTCCCCTCAGTCTCCTCATAAATTAAATGGGCAAAGCTCTCAGGGAAATCAGAGTGGGGGAAGACTGAGTGAATCACGCTCTGAGTTCTCTCCTCATCCAGCCTTTCCAGGTTGATTTCTTTATAGAGCCCTTCTCTTCCCATTCTCTTCAGCGCTGATAGAAGAGGATGAGGCTTTTCTTCTGGCTCTTCTACTAACTCTTCTGGTCTGTAAGTACCTACAATCAGTACCCTCTCTCCCCGTGTATTTCTCGAGAGGTAGGTAAGGAGGTTCAAAGTAGGGAGATCAGCCCAATGGAGATCGTCAAGATGAAGCAGTATGGGTTTGTCCTGAGACATTACTTTCACAAGCTCCGTAGCTGTATCCCAGAGCTGCTCCTTGTTGATCAATGACGATCCCTTCTCTCCCTTCATAAAAAGAAACGTTTGGATAACTCCCATCCTATCTGTGAGATGAGGAACCTTCTCCCTGATGAAATCATGGAGCCTTCCAGTGTCTCTCACTCCCTTGAGCTCAAGATAGGAGCGAATGACCTCAAGAATAGGTTGGTAAGGGAGTCCTTCCTTTCCGAAGACACATCTACCTAAAAAATACCGGGCCTTCTCTCTTTTCGCTTTCCTCCCCAGTTCCCACACAAGCCGAGACTTGCCAATCCCTGCCTCTCCTCTCACCAGGATCATTGAGCCCTCTCCTTTCAGCATCCGTTCTAAATGACCCTCCAGGATTTCTAGTTCCCGCTCCCGTCCAGCCAAGGCAGAGTAGATCCCTCGAGCCCGCTCCTCAAATACCTCCTCGGTGGCAATGAGCGTGTGGGGCTTTCCTTTCAGAATCTCTCTCACCCTTTCCAGATCCGATTTGAATTCCACTGCACTCTGATACCGCTCCTGAGGCTTCTTCTGAATAGCTTTGAACACAACCTGCTCCACCTCAACAGGTATTCCTTTTCTCAATTCCTCCATTCTCAGCGGATCAGAATGGAGTATCGAATGGATAATCGCACCCGGATGATCTCCCTCAAAAGGAAGGGTACCTGTGAGTAGTTGATAGAGCACCACACCCAGCGAGAAGATGTCACTCCGTTCATCAATCTGAGCACCAATCGCCTGCTGGGGAGACATATAAGAGAGCGTGCCGACGATCTCATACTTCTCAGTCAAAGTGGAAGCATCCATCATTCTCACCAATCCAAAGTCCATAACCTTAACGGTGCCATTACTCACCATGACATTCTGGGGTTTTATGTCGCGGTGGATGATTCCTCTCTCATGAGCAGCAGCCAGAGCATCTGCAATTTCGAGTCCGATATCAATGACTCTCTCCATATCAAGAGGCTCTTCTCGTATCATCTCATACAGGGTTTTTCCCTCCACCAATTCCATCGCAATAAAGGATTGCTTCTTCTCTTCTCCCACCTCATACACTTTGACAATTCCAGGGTGATCCAGCTCCATCCCTGCTCTGGCTTCTCTGAGGAACCGTGTGCGAGTAATTTCATCAGATGAGAGCTGAGGGAAGAGCACTTTCAGTGCTACAGGTCTTTGGCTGGTGAGGTCTACTGCCTTATAGACTGTGGCCATCCCCCCTCGGCCCAATTTTTTCAAAAGTTTATAGTGAGAAAGGTTTTTTTTAACCATCTTCGGCAGCGAGCTGGTCTTCTCAGGCTATATCGACCATCTTTGCCAATTCTAACACAGTTTCCCTCTCATGTCAAGAAATTTTTTGGTTCCTTTTAACTTTCCTTTTCTGCTCTGAACTTCAATATCCCAATTCCTTCAATGCCCGCCTCAATAATGTCACCGTCATTCATCGGGCCAACACCCTCAGGTGTGCCGGTAGCTATTATATCCATTGGCTCAAGGGTCATGATCTTCGATATAAATGAAATCAATTCCTCCACTGAAAATATCATATTCCTTGTGTTACTACGCTGTTTATACGCACCATTGACCTTCAGCCATATATCAAGATTACTGGCATCAATCTTATTTGCGGGTATTATTTTGGGTCCAATTGGTGCAAAGGTATCAAAGCCCTTAGCCACTGCCCATGACATACCCGCCTTCATTGCCTGTGCCTGGATGTCCCGTGCAGTAATATCAACAATAATAGTGTAACCCAAAATATTTTCCGGTACCTCTTGTGGAGAGATATTATGACAACTGTCTTTAATTATGACAGCAAGTTCCACCTCATAATCTACGCGCTCTGACATCTTCGGTAAAATCACCACACCGTTATTACCAATCATTGCAGAAGGTGGTTTAAGGAAAATCTTTGGCTCCTCTGGTACGGAGCTTCCCATCTCTTCTGCATGCGCCTTATAGTTTCGGGCAAGGGCAATAATTTTTGTTGTTTTTAGATCTATTTCACTACCGTCAAATTCCAACCTTATCACGATTTACCTCCTTTAGCTTCAATATAGGCAAACAATAACGCACATAATTCAAGTATACTTGATACATGATTATTGTCAATGTGACATCTTTAGATGAAACCCTTCGCGATCTGTTAACGCGGATTGTTTGTCAAATGTGAAAACTTAACACCTAAATAGAAAGAAAAAAATAGAATTTTGATATTGTTTATTTAATCATTTTTTGTTGTTAACAAAAATGAATGGCTACAATGTTGTGATGATTGAGTGATGAGGCTCACTACGCTTCGTGGATGAAGCGTTGCTTAGCCTCAGGGTCACGTGTCAACTCTGAAGGTAGAAACTTGAGATCTACAGTACGTTTAAGTTTAGTGTCTTCTGTCTTGTATACTACACCCATAGCCCCACCACAGAGTTTTTCGAGGATTTTGTAGTGCGAAATGGTTTGGCCGATCATTTTTCAAATCCAATCTTCTTAAGCAGAGCAGTGAACCTCGGGTCTGAGCGCACGCTGTCCCAAATGGGGTCTACTTTAAGGTAAACCAACCAATTATCGCGCTCCTCATATGACTTTTCCAACCATTCAAATGCTTGATTCTTCTCGCCAAGGTCTGCATATATTGCTGCCGTGTAATACGACGGGACATACATTTGCTTCGATATCTTCTTCAACTCGCCAAGCACCTTCTGCACTTCGTCTCTTTTTCCCGAAACTGCATAGGCATGCCCGAGCGCCGCTACCATTAGAGTGCTGCTTCCGAAAAGGCTTATCGTTTTTTGAAATTCTGTGATGGCTTCCTCAAACATCGACTTTTGCACATAAGCCAACCCCAGGAAGAATTGCGCTGGGACGAACTTCGGGTCCATCTCGAGCGTCTTCTGGCATTGTTCTATCGCCTGATCGTACTGACCCGAAAAGTAGAAGAGAAATCCCCAAAGTGTATTTATGATGAGCGAGAGCGGATCGAACTCTAAGGCTTGTTTTGCCTCCATAATGCCTTCATCCATTCGCCCCATCAACGCTAAATATTCGGCATACCAATGATGAGCTGTCGCGTAGCCGGGGTTGAGTTCAATGGCTCGCTTGAATTTCCTCTCAGCATCCTTCCAGTCCCAATCGTAATACAGTCTGGTAAATGCCAGCAAGGTGTGAGCTTCGGCGAGGCTATCATCCATCTTCAGTGCCTTCTCTGCTGCCGCCATTGCTCGTGGGAAAGCCTCTTTAGGGGGAAGAAAACAATACCACCCAAGGAGATTGTAACAGTCGGCTATTCCTGCGTAGGACAAAGCATAGGTAGCGTCTTTCTCGATTGCTTGCTGGAAGTACTCGATGCCTTTCTGAAAACCCGCTTCTGTCCTCTTGTTCCAGTAATAGCGCCCCTTCAGATAAAAGTTATAGGCTTCAAGGTCGTTCGTATGACGCCTCACAATCGCCGCCTTCTCTTCTCCCAGAAGATTGACCTTCAGGTTGGCTACTATCGCCAAGGCGACTTCATCCTGAATTGCAAACACATCCTTCATCTTCCGATCGTAACGCTCTGACCAGAGATGGTAGCCGTCGGTCACGTTGACAAGCTTTGCCGTTATCCGCAACCGTTTACCCGCTTTTCGTACACTGCCTTGGAGCAACGTCTCCACGTTCAACTTCCTGCCAATCTCGCGAATGTCTGTATCTCTTCCTTTGAATGAAAAAGCGGAGGTCCAAGCAACGACCCGTACTCCTTTGATGTGGGTCAGTGAATTGATGAGCTCTTCGGCCATCCCATCACAGAAGTATTCCTGATCTTGCTGCGGACTCATATCCACGAAAGGCAGAACAGCGATGGAAGAGGAAGGCTTTTCTTCCGCAATCATTGAAGAAGCGGCGGAGCCGAGTTTCAAATCAATGGATTTCAAGTCTGCGATTAAGGCTTCCACATCTTCGTACCGCCTTCGAGGTTCTTTCTGCATCATCTTCATCACCACCTGCTGTAACGCTTCTGGTGCATCGCTCCGTAGATGTCTTATTAGTTGTGGTTCCTCCTTAAAAATCGAATAAAGCACCGCCTCCTCATGCTCTCCTTTAAATGGCAATTGCCCTGTAAGCATTTCATAAAGAACAACTCCCAGAGACCAGATATCTGTTCTGTGATCGATCTCTCCGCCACGCGCTTGGTCCGGTGAAATATAGGCCACCGTGCCGACGGCTGTGCCGATCTTGGTTATTCTCGTCTGTCCGGCTAACTTGGCCAGACCGAAATCTACGATTTTTACCTGGCCATCTTCTGTTATAAAGATATTAGCTGGTTTTATGTCTCGATGCACAATCCCCTGTGAGTGGGCTTTGGTCAGACCTTGAGCCACTTGAATGGCGATATCAACCACATCTTCTAACTTCAGTGGTCCACGCTCAATCTTTTTCTTCAGTGTCTCGCCCTCGTAGCAGGC
The DNA here is from genome assembly GCA_030619885.1 of bacterium. Taxonomy (GTDB): domain Bacteria; phylum Hydrothermota; class DG-26; order JAUXAN01; family JAUXAN01; genus JAUXAN01. The sequence goes on along the minus strand of JAUXAN010000019.1, from coordinate 26,231 downwards.
CATGCAGATGAACATCTGATCATCCTCGGTCTCGTCGATTTCATGGATGGTGCAGATGTTTGGATGATCCAGTGACGAGGCTGCCTGCGCTTCTTGAACGAAACGTTGCTTGGCCTCAGGGTCGCGGGTTAACTCTGAAGGCAGAAATTTCAGGGCAACGGTGCGTTTAAGCTTAGTGTCCAGAGCTTTATACACCACCCCCATATCCCCACCTCCGAGCTTTTCGAGGATTTTGTAATGTGATATGGTTTTACCAATCATATCATTTTTCTCCTGATAGCTCTGATAGAGTCGCCTTGGCATCGATTAAATGGATATCTTTTTGAAAATTTTAAATCTCCTCTTCTGAAAAGAACAATAACCTGCAGGAAGCCAAATATTATCGTTGCAATAAATCCGACAACTGCAATTATGAGAAACACAAATTCCATATTTACTCCTCCAGATAACCTTTTTTGTAACTTAAAAATCGTTCAATTATAAAATTTTATCCACCTACACTGCCAAGTGAACAAACAAATGATGTCCCATTGAACCCCCAAAAGTAGCCTGTCCTCTTTTATTTTTCTATCCGTCAGCACTTTTCCAGAATTCTCTCAACTAAGAATCGACGACGTTGAGCGATCTTATTGTCCTTTGGGGAGCGTCCTCAAGTATCGCTCACATATCGCCGAGGCATACCGCATCTCCTGGATAGCAAAGGGAAGATCAATCTCACTTAGGGCAAGGAGTGTGTAATAAAAAGGAAACCGATTCCATTTACCATTACCGCTGCGGTGCAACTTCAATGCCTTCATACCTGCTGCTAACCGGCGTTCGGAATCTTCAAGTCCTCCCACTGCCAGATGACGCCAAAGGGAACAACTGCATATTCCACAACAATACATTCCAGGCATACGTTTTGACCGGTTCAGCGCATACATCATCCCACGGTTGGCACGTTTTAAGGCATTGTGAACACCAACAATGGATACATCTAAGAGGGTCAGCGCCCGGCAGGCCTCTTCTCCAAGGATATGGCGAATCGCAGCTCCGGACCGAACCCTTTCCCCGGTGAAAAGTTTTACACCCTTTTTAATATCATTCTCGGTCGGAGCAAACATGTTGGCATACGAGCCGGGTCTGCCTTGCCGACTGGCGATCCATTGTGAGATTTGTTCTCTTTCAGGCTTTGATAAAGACCGCCCGAAGAAGAAGACTTCGTTCACTGCATCGAGCGTCGCAGCTAAACTATCTTGATTGATTACCTTCATAAGTATCTTAATATACAATCTATATCAAGTTTTGTCAAGTCTCCCTAACTTTTTGAGTAATCATCAATATGACCTTGGAGTAATGGACTAACCCATTTTCTTCTATATTGTGCCCAAATTGAGCCCAGACTTCTTCAAAGAATGGGGTGAGGATAGCAAAATATCCATAACCAGCCCCAACATCAAGTATGTGCAACCCAAGTTTAATGGGCAAGTCGTTTGCAATCCTCAATCGGAGATTACTGAGTTTTTCATAAAAAGTATCGTATTCTGAATTTGATATATTTTGTTCAATCATGTTCTCTTTAATTCCCATTGCTTAATCTCTTATCCGAGAAAGACCAGGAAAGCCCCGGAGACAGCGAGTATGATTGCCACAATTTTCCGCAAGGTAATCGGCTCTTTCAGGAGAATGGCTGCGAAGAGAAAGACAAAAATAGTACTTGTCTGGTTCAATGCAGATGCAATGGATACCTGAGTAAATTTCATCCCTGCCAGCCAGATGAACATTGCCAGATACGCTCCCAAAAAAGAACCGCTGATGGTGTAGCGCCAGCCACTTGAAGTAAAAAGTGAAGAAACGATTCTACGACGCAATGGATGAAATAGAGTGATGAGAACAAGACAAAGTGTGCCGCCGAACAAACGAACCTCCGTTACCCACAAAAGCGGGGAGCGTCCGAGTAATGGTTTAATCGCCACGATACCTACAGCCGTCGCTGCTGTTGCAAGCACTCCACAGAAAATTCCCCATAAAAGGTCATGACTGCTTATTTTTCCTCTCTTCTTTACACGAATTGTTGAAAGCACAGCTGAGATAATCATTAGTGCACCTGCCACCTGTAAAAGAGTCAGTCTCTCCCCGAGCCATAGTACAGAGAGGATTATAATAAAGGGGCTATACATACAAACAACAATGGCTGATAAGCCTGCCCCGATAAGGTTTAAACTTTTGAAAAAAAGCGTGTCTCCAATCCCTATACCAATCACCCCGCTAAGGATAAGAAGTACATACTCACTGTAAGGGACCTGGCGAATTAGCGTTTCATTAAATATAAACATTGTGGGAAGAAATAAGACCATAGCGAGTAGGTTTTTAAACAGGTTCAGGGCAATTGGATGAACTGTTTCGCCGCTTTTTTTGAAAAGGATAACCGCAAATGCCCAGATAATAGCGACTGCAAAAGATAAGATTTCTCCAAGATATGGGATAGTTTCATTCATAAGCAGAGGTTGCTTTCCTGCATTGAATTTCTAATTGACTACCATACAAAAACTTTTCACACTTTTCATACGTTGACTCCAATCAGTTTTCTTTTTGGAAAGAAATTATAATAGAATAGAGTCATACAGATCGGTTTTGTTTCAGTCATAAAGAGTTTATTTACTGTATCAACATAATTCTGGTCAGAAATATCAAGGATTATTTCCAAATCCCACCTGCCTTTTCCCTTTATATGGGGTATCCCATCTTCAAAATGAACTATGGTACTACCTTCATTTTTTTTCAGAAAAGTATCCCTTTAAGTAAATAATGGAAATATTCCTCTTGTGTATTAAGAATAACATCATTGACCTGATCCAGCTGAGTATGTAAGAATGTCATTAATTCCATTAGTGCCTCTCTGCTCTCATAAATGAACTTTTTCACGACCAAGTCATTCATTAGAAAATTATCCTTTTTGTGGGTTGAAAAGTAAAAATTATATATCCCCGTACTTTACCATCTTTCTCATAAGCTACAATCCTATTCTTTTGGTCAAAGATTCTCTGGAGAGCAAAATCTGACTTTTCAATCATGCCGCTTGTCCTATCCATAAGTCTATTGTAACATTCCAGCAGCGCCTCTCTATCGTCCTCATCCAAAAATCTTGTGTTCTTTTTTGAATCACCCTTTGGCAGGCTTTCGGGTTTTATTCTATACTGGTTCACCTTGGTCCCATATCCAAAACCCATCTTTTTATAAAAATCAGGGCGAAAAGGATAGAGCAAAGCTATACTTATGCCTTTTTTCCTATAGTGCTTGAGGAAATAAGTAATCAACTCCTTGCAAACCTTTTCCTTTTTGTGAAGCAGATCAACCGCCACAAGACCAACTCCTCCTCCCACTGTCTTTGTAGATAATAATTTCATGGTAAGCTCCAGGCATCTCATACCACCAATTAATTTCCCTTCCCTGTATAAACCATATAAATTGCTTACTGTATCTTCTAAGTATCTTCAGCATCCGGCCTCTAAGTTTCTCAATATCCAGTCCAAATCCCGGGTATGCGTTATATACAATTTTTACATACTCCTCAAGGTCCTCTTCGGACAATTTCCTAATATTGTTCATTTACACACTCCTTTAATTTTAACTACCGTCTACAGTGTACATTGAGGCTAACCCTTAACGTTTGCCAAATATTTCTCAGATATTTCCTCGAGTTCTTCACTTTTCCCTATCCTTTCATCAAATTCTATCCTTAAATGTCGTACCATACTTTGTTAATCCTAACACGGTTTCCCTCTCATGTCAATACATTTTTGGTGTTTTTAAAGGGTTGACCCCATTACTCATTTCTAATTGAGTAATATGATTTTTAGGACCTGGACCTCGTCACTTGCTTCAAGTCGTATGATGTAAACCCCTGGTGTCACACGGTTTACTTTGCCGTCATTACCAGAGATTTCCGCCCAGTTTAATACATAGTGTCAAGTCTTGACATCTCTTGAAAAAATGGAGACTGTTCCTTTATGGAAGATTCTTCAGCCATAAGGTTTTACTTCATCCTCTTGTGAATATAATCAGAAATAAATTTAATATCCTCTTTCGTCATATCTTTGAATTCGATCCCAAATTCATAGCGAAGGCAATCATCCACCACCTCTGTATACACCCTCAGCACCTGACCTTTGCATTCGATGACCTTCTCCTCAAATTTCAAATCGAAGAGAATGGGTTTAAATACAGAGAGCTCAACCTTCTTTTCCACTTCTAAATCCAGTTCAAAACAGGAGCCACCGTCGCTTATGTTCATCAATTTGGCATCAAATTCCTTCTCCTCATCTCCAAGATTGACTTTAATACTGACACCCTGGGCACTTAAACGTTTATGCCTTCTTCTCTCATTTTCCATAACAAATTCCCTCCTTATCAAGAAAAATTGCAACCACCCATATCCCTGCAGTCGCAGACCCGGATGGGATCCGTTCCATACGGTCGTACGACCCGTATGGGATGCTGTGCAATGGACGGATCGTATGACAGGTTAACACAGAATTTAACTCTTCCAATATATACTTATGCAATCAAGAAAGTTTATTAACATATTTTAAACTTTTTGTCAAGAAAAAAGAAACCACAGAGAACGCAGAGTTCACAAAGAAAAAAACAGAATAAAAAATAATTAAAAATCTCTGTGCTTCCTCTGTAATCTTAGTGAACTACCATATTCCTACGGATAAGTTCCATACGGATCCTGACATACGGCCCATAGGGGCGGAATGGCAGGACCCGACATCATTCTAATGAATTATTTCCCTTTACCTTATAAATGAACTTTCTAACGGGGGTCATCTGCGTCCTATTTTTAAAATGACTTACATATCATCCTTATATTCTTTCCCTTTCTTTACTGAAAATTCACATTTCGTTTATACTCAGTTCATAATATATATTATAAAAATATAAAACTACTTAAAGACATATTGCCTTACTGTTCTTTTAAGTTTTAGAAAATTAAATTTAAGGAGGTGGAAAGATGGCAACACCATTTGAGAAGAAAGAGTTTGCTAAAGAGCCTGACAAAGGAACAACCATAGGTGAGACGATTGTGATTCGAGGCGAGATCAAAGGCGATGAGGACCTCACTGTCAAAGGAAGGGTCGAAGGGATGATAAATCTTAAAAAGTCTCTCTTTATAGAGAATTCCGGCCGGATTAAAGCAGGTATCAACACAAATGAAGTGAATATAAGTGGAGAGTTGGAAGGAAATATTATGGCATCGGCGAAGACAGAGATTGCAAGCGATGGAAGGATGATAGGAGACATTAAATCGCCCAGGGTAGTCATATCGGATGGCGCAAAGTTCAAAGGTAATATTGATATGGAAACGGGCAAAAAATAATGAATTAAAATAAGGAGGAAAAATGAACGGAACAAATACTGTAATAGGAAAAACCATTGAAGTAAAAGGAGAACTGGAAGGTAATGAAGACCTTATAGTTGAAGGCCGCATTGAAGGTGAGATAAGACTGAAGAAGGATCTGTATATTAAGGAGTCAGGGATTGTCGAGGCGAATGTAGATACTCAGAATATGAGCATCAGCGGGAGACTGTTAGGCAATGCCACATCTGCAGATAAACTGGACATCAAAAATACGGGCAAGATGATCGGTGACATTAAAGCCCCAAGAATTGTTATTGTTGATGGGGCGAAGTTCAAGGGCAATATCGATATGGGAGAGATGGATATGGGAGTGCCATCCAAGAAGATTGAGGAAGCTCTTATAGCAGCAAAGAAGCCTGTTGAGGTGAAGAAACCTGTTGAAGTGAAGAAAGAGCTACCAAAGAGAAAACCTGAACCGGGCCCGAGAACTGGAAGGAGGTAAAGGTTCAATATGAACGGAGAAGATAAACAGAAAAAAAGAGAGAAGGCCAAACATCATATCACCTTGGGCGATGGTCTGCTGGAAGAAAATCTCTTCCATTCTGCGATAGAAGAATACAAGAAAGCAGTCGAGATCGATCCAGAATTTCCAGAGGGGTACGATGCTCTCGGTATCTTGCTTTATAAAAGAGAGAGATATTGGGATAGTATCAAGATTTTCGAGAGATTGATTCAAATTGACGATAAATATCCCTTCGTCCACTATAATGTTGGTTTGTGTTATCTAAAACAAAAGAAGATAGAAAAAGCAATCGATGAATTCAAAAAAGCTATATCATTGGACCCAGATTATCCCTTTCCTTATTGGTATTTAGCAAAGATTTTTGCAGACGAGATGAATAGAGATGAGGCTCTCTCTTATTGGAGGAAATTCCTCGAATTAGAAATCGAAGACGAATTGGCTGAAGAAGCAAAGAATATTCTTGCTGAACTTGAAAGTTTCAAACTTCCTGAATCTTCTGGTAGGGTATCTACCTTTCCTAAAAATCCAAAAATAGAATCTCCTATTAATATCTTCTATTATCCTTCCCCTGAATTGGCTAATTCGAGTTTAATCAAACTTCACTGGGGAGTAGATAGTTGGAAAAATATTGAAGATGTTGAAATGAAAAGATACAATGACAAACTCTGGAGAGCAACCATTCAATGTAAGGAGGGAACACAGACAGTCGAGTTCTGTTTCTTTAACGAAAAAGAGCGTGATAACAATGATGGCAAAAACTGGAATATTCTTTTTTAATGCCGCTCCAATTTAAAAAGTTGGAACGGCATCATCTGTCCATTGATTTTTCTAACTTTTTCTCTAAACTCTTGACTTCTTTTTCATAAAATTTCAACTCATCATTCCTTATTCTCAACAACGATTTCTGCTCTTTAAATTTTTCTTTCAATTTAGAATGTTTCTCCCTTAACTCCACATTATCTTTCTCGAGGTCTATAATCCTTGTTTTCAGCCTCAATTCTTCGACACTCTCGGGAAAGACCACACCACCTTTGTTTATTGTTTCTTCCATAGCTCGGATCTTTTTCAATAGCGTGGACTTCTCGATTTCGAGTCCTTTTATTCTTTCTTCTAACTTTCTCTCTTCCTCTTTGTATCGTTTCTCTTCCTTTTCCCGTTCCATCATCTCTTGTCCGAGTTTTATAAATTCTTCTTCAAGTCTTTGAGTTGCTTCCTTGAATTTACCACTCTCATCCTCTTTTTTACCAAAACCAGTCTTTTTTATCTTCTGTATCTCCTGTTTTAACTTTTCATGACTTTCTTGAAACCCAGCCAACTGGGTTTCCTTGGTATTCAGGTTTTCTTTAACTTCTTTCAGTTTTGCTTCTAAACCTTCAATCTTCGCTTTGTATTCTGGTACTTCTTCCTTGTATTTTTTTATGATGTTCTCCTTTTTATCTATCATCCTTTGAGATTCAGTCAATTTCTTCTCCAAATCGTTTTGTGTATGTTCCATGTTCTCTATCTTCTCATTCAACTCCTTATTAAAACTTCCAACGGAAGATTTCTGTTCTAACAACTCTCTTTCCATCTCTTTGATTTTACTGTCTTTTTCTTTGAGTAAATTTTCATTTGTTTCCTGGAATTCAGAAAATAGTTCCTTATATCTTTTCACCAGTTCCTCAACATCTTCAGTTTTGACAAGAGAACCGAATTTGCCGTATGAAGGAAGATTCTTCAATTCTAAAAGTTTCTTCTCTTCAGCCATAAGGTTTTACTTCATCCTCTTGTGAATATAATCAGAAATAAATTTAATATCCTCTTCTGGCATATCTTTAAATTCGAGCCCAAATTCATAGAGAGTACGATTATCCACCACTTTTGTATACACCCTTATTACCTGTCCTTTACACTCGATGAGTTTTTCTTCAAATTTTAATTCGAAAATAATGGGTTTAAACACAGAGAGTTCAATCTTCTTTTCCACTTCTAAATCCAGTTCAAAACAGGTGCCACCGCCGCTTATGTCCATCAATTTGGCATCAAATTCCTTCTCCTCATCTCCAAGCTTGAATTTAATATCGACGCCATGGGCAGTTAAACGTTTGTACCTTCTTCTCTCATTTCTCATAACAACCCCCTTTTAACACAGAGTTTAACTCTTGCAATATATACTTATGCAATCAAGAGAGTTTATTAACATATTTTAAACCTTTTGTCAAGAAAAAAGAAACCACGAATCGCATTCACCCCGCACTTATGCACAAGTGCGGGGCAGGTTAATCGAATGCACACGAATAATAGGACAGGGGACAGGCACAAACTTTTAAACTTTTTCACTTTTTCAATGCCTTTATTACTGCCATTGGAGAAACTTTAAATGCCCGAGCAACCTCTGTCGCCGAAATACCATACTTATTCACCAAAATCGCAAATGCCTGATGACGAAGCCTGCGATCAGGCCAACCTTGAGGATTCAATAATAATTCAGGTCTAATGTGAAGTTGTTTACTCACATTCTCGATTAAATCTTTATTATTTAACTTCTTTTCTTTATTCTCTTCTTTCGAGTCCTTAAGAGTCTCTATAAATTCCTTATCTCCTATGATTGATCCCGTTGTTTTTGCCCAATTAATCGGACCATCATCTTCACCCATAATAAATTCCTCATATTGACGAAACGCTACCTTACCCTGACCAAATTGTTCAAGGATAATCCCAGGTTTCAAAAACCCTTTGGAAGTCAATCCAATATATGCCCGATAACTTGTCCACGGATAATCTATGGGATCATTTACTATGCCTGTCTCGACGGCTTGTCGGTGAATATATCGTGATAACCATAAACCATAATTATTTACCTGAACAATTTTATTATTAAATCGTTCTCCAAAAACATGCCTAACCCTTTTAGTTACCCTATTGAAAAATTGCGCATACCTCCCATGCAAATTATTCATAAATTGGGATAATTTACCGAGTGAATCGAATAGAAAGAGGTGGATGTGCCATTCCATAAGCCCATAGGCAATGATATTTATACTATAACGGGATGCATAAGAGGCCAGATATTCAAGATATTTTTCATAGTGTGAGTCTGATTTAAAAATCGGATTCCGATCATTTCCCCAGGCATAAATATGGTGGTATAATGCCTCACCTTTTAAACGAGGTCCCCTTGCCATATATCCATATATTTTCTTGCTCTAATATCTATAATAATTAGGAATAAGCAAATGTCAATAAAAAGTTCAAAAGTTTAAAAGTTTGTGCCTGTCCCCTTAAAATACTTCTTCGCAACATATTGTTTTTACATATTTCTCAAAACAAAACGCTTACTTCCCTCCTTTAGGAACATATTTAACTTCCAGATAAGGTATCAGATTCCCTTCCTCAACTACTTTTCGTTCTTCTTTCCTCCCCAACTTAATAGTAGCCGAAACCGACTGATATTGCATACTTGGCCAATAGGAAACCTCCACTTTTACGATATATTCCCCTGATTTTACTTTTCTATCTGAACTGTCCTTCAAATCCCAGACATAAATATGATGTCCTAAATCTATGCTTGCCCCTGTAACCCCATCAACATCAACAAATTCAGAAGATGTCGCCCATCTGGGAAGGTTAACCTGTACTTCTTTAGCGTATCCACTAAATCCAGAGACATAGATGGTTTTAACGAATTTACCGTCTCTGTCTTCAATCCACACCGCGGTTTGCGGAGCCAATTCGTCAGTTAATCCTAAGACAAAATCTATAACTACAATAGGGGTCCGATATTTCGAAAGATCGACACGTTTTACTCCAGGGTGCAATCCATCAAATACTATCTGGGATGCTTTAGAGTCTGGATATTTAGATACTACCTCAATCCATTGGCTCAGAGCTTTTTTCTGGTATGCGAATCCAAGCCAGTACAAAGCTTCAGCCTTGGTAGAATCAGGAGCGTTGCTTTTTACAACCATATTTAAATCATCTATCCCCTGCTCAAGCTTTCCTACGAAGAAAGGGAAATTTACTCCCAGTGCCCCTCTTAAAAACCTTAACTCAATATCCTCTGGTGCAAGAGTGACAGCTTTGTCTAAAAATTTCATTGACTCAAATACGAGGTTTGTACGAAAGTCCGTATCCATATAGATTCTCTGGTCATATCCTTCCATTGCAATTTTTCCCAGGGTTAATCCAAGTAATTTATAAGCGTTAAGATTCGATGAGTCTATACTAATCGCTCCTTTTAGTACTTTTTCGGCCTCTTCATAATTCCCGGCATCAAAATAGGCTTTTCCTAATTCTATCAAAAGACCAGTATTATCCGGTTCTTTTTGAACCTTTTCTTTCAAATTCGTAATTGTCGGGCTGTCTGGTTTTTTTCTTTTATTACGTTGAGATTGCCATTCCTCAAAAAGAACAATTTTATTAATATTTCTTTTTGCACCATCTGCATATTCTGTCCCCGGAGCCATTTCAATTACTTTCTCCCACGATTGCTTTGCCTTTTGAAATTCTCCCTGTTTCTGATAGCCAATCACCAAAAGATGGTATGCGCTCACGAGTTGCTCTTTTGCATCTGGATCAGGAGATTGTTCAAATACATTGATTAGAAATTCCAGATCATTGATTCCCAATTCTAACTTTCCTATGAATTCAGGTACACTCACTCCCCAACCTCCCCGATGAAACTTGGCGGTGAAGTTATTGGGATCAAGTGAAATCGCCTTATCCCACATATCAAAAGTTCTATCAATAACCTTGGATATTTCAGAAAAGTCATCCATCTTTTGTGCCTGCATACCTATAAACTGACCTAAATATGTATAAGCCATGGAACTATTTGGATATTCTCCAACAGCCTCCTCCATTGTACTTATAGCTTGCTCAAGTTTACCAGAACTTTGATAATTTTTAGCATCTTTAATGTACTCCTCAAGGGTCTTACTTTGAACAACATTTGCACTGCCTATAATAGCCAGAATTATTAAACATCTCACCAATACCTTCATAGCTTCCTCCTTTTTGAAAGGTTAGAGAAAATTATGGGGACAGGCATAAACTGCTCAAATATTATTTGTGCAGTTCTTGTAGAAATGTGAAAACGGTTAAATGGTAAGTATTCGACTATGCTGGATAAACACTGACCCTTTTTCGAGTTCTGCTTCTGTTTTCAAACTTCACCACCCCATCAATCAGGGAAAAGAGAGTATCGTCAGAGCCTTTTCCAACATTGAAGCCGGGCCAGATTCTCGTCCCTCTCTGCCTCACTATGATACTGCCTGCCTTCACAAACTCGCCGCCATATTTCTTGACACCCAAAAAACTGGCATTACTATCTCTTCCATTTCTCGAAGAACCAACACCTTTTTTATGTGCCATCTATACCTCCTTACTTTATTTTTTAAAATTTACTGAAAAATAATCTCCTTGTCAAGAAAAAAAGAACCCACCTGGAAACCACAGATTTTAACTCCTTCCATCCATTCCCCCATACTGTCATAGAGAAAGACATTTGGGGTCGGATCTTGGCAAAGTTGACATTTTCAGACGAAATGAAAAAAATTTTACTTCATGCCCTTGTGAATATAATCAGAAATAAATTTAATATCCTCTCTCGCCATATCTTTGAATTCGAGCCCTATTTCATAGAGAGTGCGATTATCCACCACCTTTGTATACACCCTCATCACCTGACCTTTGCATTTGATGACCTTCTCTCCAAATCTCAAATTGAAGAGAATGGGTTTAAATACAGAGAACGAAATCTTCTCTTCTGCTTCTAAATCCAGTTCGAAACAGGTGCCACCGCCGCTTATGTTCATCAATTTGGCATCAAATTCCCTCTTCTCATCTTCAAGCTTGAATTTAATATTGACACCACGGGTACTTAAACGTTTATACCTTCTTATCTCATGTTTCATAATAAATTACCTCCTTATCAAGAAAAAATGCAACTACAGATTAACACAGAATTTAACTCTTCCAATATATACTTATGCAACCAAGAAAGTTTATTAACATATTTTAAACTCTTTGTCAAGAAAAATTTGAATATTTTTTTTCTCCTATACCCTTCCTATCCATACGGATCCGTAGGGAAGGGCCGTTATACAGCATCCTGCCATACGGCCCGTAGGGGCGGAATGGCAGGCCGCAGACCTGTATGTGACCCTCCGGAAAAAATCTGATACGCTTTAGGCATATCGATTTATCTTGACAAATTTGTTAGATTCAGTAAATTAGTATTGTGCATCTCGTAGCAGTGGTCGCATCCTTTCGTAGGAAAGGAAATTCAGAGTTGTTAGCAAAACTGGCATTGCAAGAGGCATTGAAAAATGGTGCATCAGGGGAAGTTGTTTACCTGAAAGATTTTTCAATTTCAGAGTGCACCGGATGCATGAAATGCGTATTTAAAGGCGTAAAATGTCCTCTCGAAGATGATGTGTATCGCTTTTTTGCAAAAGTGAAATCTGCAGACGGGCTCTTTTTAACCGCCCCAACTTATGTGCTCTCCCCTCCGGGTTTGTTAAAGATGGTTGTGGATAGGTATCTTTTGATGAGAGAGTATTTTGAAGAAATCTACAGCCGTCCTGCAGTGAGTATTGGGACTGGAGGACTTCCCAACTGGGGACAGTTCCAATTGCCTATGATGAATATCTTCCTTTTGTCTATGGGATTCAGAATTGTAGACAGTTTTATCGCTTATGGTGCCGGCCCAGGAGAGTCGCTGCTGAATAACAAAACTATTTCGAGGTTAAAATCCTCTCTCAGAAATATCTTGAAATTCCAGAACAAATCTTTTCAATCCCAGATTTCAAAACACTGCCCTGTCTGTTTTTCAACACTCTTCGAGAGAATCGAGGGTAAAAGGTATCGGTGTCCTATCTGCCTCATAGAAGCGGAAGAGAGAGAAGATGGATTTTATTTCTCAGAAGATAATCTGAATAACCATCGGTGGACAAAAGAAAAAGTTAAAGACCATTTTGAAAACTGGATTTTAAAAACAGAGGTTATCTTTAGGAAAAAATTGAGAGAGATTCATAAGAGAAAAACCGAACTGGACGCTCACAGAGTCGTATGACAGATCCGTCCAACGGATACGTAGGGATATGGGAGGTGTTATGAAAAAAACAGGCGTTTTTGATTACTCCAAGGAGATGAAGCATGAAGAGGTTGTCTTCTGCTATGATGCAGAGACAAATCTGCGGGCAATCATTGCTATTCATTCAACAGCATTGGGACCGGCAATCGGCGGTATGCGGATGTGGAGATATAAAACAGAGGAGGAAGCTCTGGAGGCTGCACTTCGTCTTTCAGTGAGTATGACCCATCAGTCAGCGATTACAGAGAGTGATTACGGCGGTGGGAAGGCAATTATCTGGGGTGACCCCAAACGAGACAAGAGCGAATCTTACTTCCGCGCATTTGGTAGGTTCGTCAATTCGCTCAATGGGCATTTCATCACCTATCCTGATTTGGGAACGGATGATGAAGACCTCATCTATGTGAAGCGGGAGACAGATTATGTCCTCTCCTCTCCCCGTGAACTGGGCGAGTCGCTAAATAGTGGGCAGGTGACCGCATACGGTGTCTTCTGGGGAATGAGGGCATGCGTTAAAGAAGTCTTCGGCGCATCTTCATTTGAGAGGCTCAAGGTGTTCATTCAAGGGGTGGGTGAGGTCGGCTCATATCTCTGCGACTACCTCATCGAAGATGGAGCATCTGTGGTAATAACCGATATAAATTATGATACGATAAAGAAGATACAGGACAGACATCAAAATGTGGAGGTAGTGCGTCCGAAAGAGGCATTTGAAGTCAAATGCGACATCTTCTCTCCAAATGCACTCGGTGGAATTCTTGATAAGAATACTATCCCAAAATTGAAATGCAAGATAATAGCAGGTGCGGCGAGTAACCTACTCTATAAAGATGAATATACCGAACTGCTCGACAGGAGAGAAATTTTATTCGCCCCTGCTTTCGTAATCGGTGGGGCAGAACTTATCGTTTCTTCTAAATCGTACAGTGACCTCCCACTCAAAAAAAGATTCGAAAAGGCACAGAAGATATTCGATATAATGGCAGGGGTCATAGCACGGTCAAAGAGAGAAAATATCCCCCCCCTCTATGCGGCTCAAAAGATTGCAAATGAGAGAATAAAGGCAGTCGGTGGTGTGCGGAGGATATTTTAAATGAGAAAAAATTTTTTAATTCTCGTGATAAACCCTGGCTCAACTTCAACAAAGGTTGCACTCTTCGAGAATGAGAAATTATTATTTCAACAGACCCTGCGTCATACCAAGATAGAACTCGCAGACTACAAACATATCTGGGATCAATATAATTTCAGAAAAAATATAATCCTCCAGTTTCTTTCAGAGAAAGGGGTTCTCTTGCAATCCCTTTCTGCAGTGGTTGCGAGGGGTGGACTCTTTAAACCCATTCAAGGTGGAACTTATCGAGTTTCTGAAACGATGATAGAAGATGGAAGGAAATCGATTCAAGGAGAACATGCATCGAATTTAGGTGCAATCCTTGCCTACGGGATAGGATGGGAGATTGGGGCACCATCTTTTATCGTCGATCCCCCCTGTGTGGATGAATTCGAGTCATTGGCAAGATATTCGGGTATGCCCGAAATACCGAGAAAGAGTCTGGTGCACGCCTTGAATATCCATGCCATCGCCAGAAAGGCTGCACACGACCTCAAGATTAAGTATTCAGAGAGCAGGTTCGTAGTTGCACACCTCGGCGGCGGCATCTCCGTAGTTCCTGTTAGAGGAGGAAGAATAATAGATGCCAACAACGCAACATCTGGTGGACCATTTACTCCCGAAAGGACAGGTACACTCCCTGTGATGGATTTCATTGAATTGTGCTTTTCCAAAAAATATACAAAAGAAGAGATAAAAGAGAAGGTTATGGGTAAGGGTGGACTTGTTGCATATTTAGGTCTAAACAGCGCAGCAGAGGTTGAACGGAAGATCAAAGAAGGAGACAAACAAGCAAAAGAGGTTTATGAGGCAATGGCTTATGATATCTCAAAAGAGATAGGTGCTATGGCGACGGTGCTTGAGTGTAAACTCGATACAATCGTCTTGACAGGGGGACTCGTTTTTTCTAAAATGTTGGTCAACTGGATTCGAAAGAGGGTAGAGAAAATAGCAAGGGTTCTACTCTACCCTGGAGAGGATGAACTGAGAGCATTGGCACAGGGTGCATTGAGGGTGCTTAAAGGAGAAGAAGAAGCAAAGGAATATTAATTTAAGGGGGTATTCATGGAGTATAAAAATCTTTTGATAGAGAAGGAAGAGAGAATTGCTGTTGTCAAATTCAACAGACCCGATGCATTGAATGCGATGAATACAGAGACCACGCTCGAACTCGAAAAAGCGATTCATGAGTTGAATGAGGATGATGAAGTTAAGGTCGTTATCCTTACAGGTGAAGGAAAGGCATTTGTAGCAGGTGCAGATATTAATGAGATGTCAAAAATGGATTCTTTACAGGCGAGGGCATTCGGACAGATGGGTCAGAGGGTACTCGCTTATATAGAGAATATGGAAAAACCAGTGATTGCAGCAGTGAATGGTTTTGCACTTGGCGGTGGATGTGAGATCTCCATGGCATGTGATATAAGGCTCGCATCTGAATACGCAAGTTTTGGACAACCCGAATTGAAACTCGGGCTCATCCCAGGATGGGCAGGCACCCAGAGGATGTCGAGACTCATCGGTATCGGTAAGGCGAAGGAATTGATATTTACTGGAGAGGTGGTGAAGGCAGACGAGGCGTTAAGAATTGGACTCGTTAATAAGGTAGTTCCTGCCGATGATTTAATGAAAGAGGCAAAAGCACTCGCAAAGAAGATGCTCCAGATGGGACCTGTAGCTTTAAAACTTGCAAAGACTGTAATAAATCGAGGCATAGATTCCAACTTCACAACTGCAAGCCAATACGAGTCAGAAGCATTCGGGGTCTGTTTCTCTGTGGATGAGGCAAAAGAAGGGATGTCCGCTTTTTTGGAAAAACGGAACCCAAAATGGTGAGTGGATAATATCAAAAATTATATGAACCCACAGGTGAATATAGAGAAAGAATTTTTTTGTATTGGTGTGTGGGTATATCTGGGATTTTTGACAGTACCAAGTAATTGCAAAGGAGGTACATATGAATCTTGATGAAAGGCTTGAGAATGTCTCGGTGCTCGGTGCTGCAGGAAAGATGGGTAGTGGAATTGCTGTCCTTATCGCTTCCGAAATGGCAAAACTTAAAATAAAAAATCCTGATAAACTCTACAGATTGAACCTCATCGATGTGAATGAGAAAGTACTCGACGGTCTCCTAGCGTATATCAAAGCTCAGATTACGAAGGTAGCAGAAAAGTCTACCGTTTTCTTGAGGTCTGCTTATGCAGACAGAGCGGACCTTGTAGAGAATAGAGAAATCATCGATGCCTTTGTCTATGATGCCTTCAGTCTCCTTAGACCTGGAACCGACCTTGGTGCTGCAAAGAACTCGAAGGTGGTCTTTGAGGCGATAATAGAGGACGAGAATATCAAGGCGAAGGTGCTTACAGAGTTAAACAATTTATGCAGTAAAGATACTTTTTTTCTCACGAACACTTCTTCCATACCCATCGGTTTTCTCGACAAGCGAGTTGAACTCTCTGGCAGGCTCATAGGGTATCATTTCTATAACCCCCCTGTTGTGCAAAAACTCGTGGAAGTAATAACACCATCCACAGCGAATAAGGAATTGATAGAATTCTCCACTGAACTCGGCAAGAGACTTCGTAAAAAGTTAGTCCCTGCAAACGATATCTCTGGATTCATTGGAAATGGTCACTTCATGCGGGATGGTTTGCATGCGATCGGCGAGGTAGAAAAGTTGAAAGGCGAGCACTCACTCCCGGGTGGAATCTATATTATGAACAGAGTGAGTCAGGATTTTCTCATACGACCAATGGGTATATTCCAACTTATAGACTATGTGGGTGTGGATGTCTTCCAGTGTATCTTGAATGTTATGCGTACACATCTTGGTGATGAGAGTTTGAAGAGTGAGTTGATAGACCGACTGGTTGAAAAAAAAGTGTTCGGTGGACAGAGACCAGACGGTTCACAGAAGGATGGTTTTTTAAAGTATGAGAAGAATAGACCTGTCGCAGTGTATGATATTGAAAAAGGGGAGTACATCGCTATTGAGGAAAACTGGAAAGAGAATCTCGATTCCAAAATTGGCGACCTACCTGAAGGGTTCAACCCGTGGAAGAAATTGCTCACAGACCCTAAAAAAGGTGATAAACTCTCATCCTATTTTGAAAATCTAAAAAAAGCAGACACACTCGGGGCAGAACTTGCCAGAACTTATCTTGCCCGTTCCAAAGAGATAGCAAAGGAACTGGTTTCGAGCGGTGTCGCAAAATCAGAGGACGATGTGAACGCCGTTTTAACCAATGGATTCTACTGGCTCTACGGTCCGATAAATGATTACATTTAAAGGAGTTAAAAAATGAAAAAATTAAGAAAAACTGTTTTTGTAATAGCAGGCTATAACACAGTTTCGTTCGGTTCTGGAAGGAAGGAGTTCCATCCCAAGAAGCCAAGACCCGGGCTCGAACATTATGTAAAAGAGGCTGGTAAAGGTGCTATTGGTCAGGTCAACGATGTAAAAAATATTGATGAGGGTGTTATTGGAAACTTTATGGCAGCACGGTTCAATCGTCAGGGAAATCTTCCCGGTTTTTTCCCGATGATCGATGAATCATTTCTGTATAAGCCTGCCACCAGGGTTGAGGGAGCATGTGCTTCAGGTGGACTCGCTTTGGTCTTTTCAATCAAGACAATTCTTGCAGACCTTGCGGATACTGTGCTGAGTATCGGTGTCGAAGTGCAGAATACCGTCAAGTCAATTTATGGTGCAGATATTCTTGGGGGTGCAGGACACTACGCCGGTGAAAGAAAGCAGGGACACGCATACTTCTTCCCTTCCAAATTTTCAGACCGTGCAGGGGCATGTTTTGAGAAGTTCGGTAAGGATAAGGTACGAGAGGCTATGTCACTGTGGTATGTTCAGGCAATAAAGAATGCGAGAAAGAATCCAAAGGCTCAAGAATATCACAATTCAATCGAGGACCTTTATGCTGCCGCAATGACCCCTCCAAATCCAAAGGTATTCTGTGAATATATAAATGTGTATGATTGTTCAAAGGTATCCGATGGAGCATCCGCACTTATCTTCGCATCTGAAGAAGGTCTAAAGAAACTCGGAGTTTCAAAGAAGGATGCCTGTGAAGTCGTCTCTTTTGGACAGTCTGAGGGTGATCTGACCAGTCCACCTCCTGATTTGACAAAGCTGGATACTTCGCAGAGGGCAGTAAATTTAGCTTACGAGAGGGCAGGACTTTCGAGCAAAGATATCGGTGTAGCCGAGGTGCACGACTGTTTCACAATATCGGGTCTGCTCTCAGTCGAAGCTGCTGGTTTTGCCGAGTACGGTGAGGGTGCAGAATTTGTCAAAGCAGGGAAAACGAACCCTGATTCTGAAATCCCTACCAATGCCACAGGTGGACTCGTAGGATTCGGGCACTATACGGGTGGCACAGGTGTGAGACAGGCGGTAGACCTTCTCCATCAATTGACAGGAAAGGCAGAGGACTGCCAGGTAAAAATTGACCCCAATCGTCCTTATGGTCTGATGATAAGTATGGGAGGAAACGATAAGACCGTAGCTGCGATGATATTAAAGAAAGCAGCATAGAAATTTTAAACAGGAGGCAGTTATGTCCGGGCATTCTAAATGGGCACATATCAAGAGAAAGAAGACGAAGACAGATGCACAGAGAGGAAGTCTATTCACAAGATTGATAAAGGAGATAACAGTCGCAGCCAGACAGGGTGGCGGCGACCCTGAAGGTAATCCGAGACTGAAAAGCGCTATACTCCATGCAAAATCGTCAAATATGCCAAATGAGAATATTGAGAAGGCAATAAAAAGGGGAACTGGTGAACTTCCTGGTGTATCATTTGAAGAGGTTCAATACGAAGGATATGGATCCGGAGGCATCGCTATTCTGATAGAGGTTGTGACAGATAATAAGAACCGCACCACTGCTGAAATAAGACACATCTTTACCAAACATGGAGGTAATCTGGGAACGGCTGGTTGTGTATCCTGGATGTTTAAGACGAAGGCTGTGGTCATCGTTGAAAGAAAAAAATGTGATGAAGATACCCTGCTTGCTCTCTCATTGGACTGTGGAGCTGACGATGTCCACTCAGACGAAATCTCATTTGAAATAGTCGGTCCGATAGACAGGTTCGAATCTATTAAAAACAGTCTTAAAGAAAATGGTATAGAATTTGAACATGCCGAAATTACAAAACTTCCGCAAAATCAGATAAGACTCGAGGGGAAGAAGGCAGAGCAGGTATTGAAACTGGTAGAGACATTAGAGGAGAACGATGATGTTCAGCATGTCTATGCAAATTTTGATATACCAGAAGATGTGATGACAAAGGTAGCTGTATGACCATTCTCGGAGTTGACCCAGGGCTCAATAAAATTGGATATGCCGTCCTGAAAACAGAAAAAAGTATGATAGAATTCGTTGATGCAGGAGAGTTCAAGCCATCAGAAACCACGCTTTCTAAAAAACTTAAAAGTATCCACGATAAGATAAAAGACATAATAGAGAATTTCAAACCGGAAGTTTGTTCTATAGAAACAGTATTTTACAGCAAAAACCCAAAGAGCGTAATCCTCTTGGCACATGCTAGGGGAGTTATCCTTGCTCTTTTAGAGAGTTATGGAGTAGAGGTAGTTGAATATACGCCAATGGAGGTAAAGAAAGCGACGGTTGGGCGAGGAAGTGCATCGAAAGAACAGGTCTATTATATGGTGAAGAAATTACTGAACAGAGAAGACCTGAAGTTTGAGCAAGACACAATAGATGCATTGGCAATTGCACTTACCCATGTATATAAAATACCAAGTTCCAATGCGACATCAGTGGTTAAGAAAAAGGAAACCACAGATGCACACGAATAATATAAAAAATTCTCAAAAGAAGAAGAAATTCGTGCAATTCGTGTTTATATCTCCATTATAGATTAAAATGGAGGAAGGGATATGAAAACAGCTTTCCTATTTCCAGGACAGGGTTCTCAATATGTGGGCATGGGATGGGAACTGTATGAAAATTTCAAAGAGGCGGCTCTACTCTATAACAGGGCGAACAGTATACTCGATTTCGATATAAAGAGTCTCTCTTTTAACGGGCCCGAAGAGGAGTTGCAGAAAACTAAATTCACTCAACCTGCTATCTTCGTATGCAGCATGGCTGCCTACGAAGCGATAAGAGACAAGACCAGACCAGACTTCTGTGCAGGACACTCCATAGGCGAATATGCTGCACTGGTTGTATCAGGCAGTATCGGATTTGAAGATGCATTGATGGTCGTTAAATTGAGAGGGGAACTTATGTTTGAATCGGGGGTCAAGAGAAGGGGAGCGATGGCTGCAATAATAGGGCTCGGTGATGAAGAGGTAGAATCAATATGCAAAGATGCGAGTGGGGAAAATATTGTCGTCCCTGCTAACTTCAATGCACCCGGACAGATTGTCATATCAGGTGATGCACAGGGGATTACAAGGGCGGTTCAACTTGCAAAAGAGAGTGGTGCGCGTAAAGCGATACCACTGAAAGTGAGCGGTGCATTTCACTCCCCACTTATGAAAGATGCGGTCGCCAACCTATCTTCTGCCCTGAAAGAAATCGAAATCAAAGCCCCTGATGTGCCAGTTTGCACAAACTATACATCACAAATCCTGACAGATGGTGAAAAAATAAGGGAATCTCTCATCAACCAGTTAGAAAATCCTGTCCTGTGGAGACAATCTATGGAGCGGCTTGTAGAGGTTGGAACAGAGAATTTCGTAGAGATTGGACCTGGAAGGGTATTGAAAGGACTCTTAAAAAGGATTAAAAAAGAGGTGACTGTATTGAATGTAGAGGATAAGAAAACATACGGTGAAGTAGTAGAGTTTTTAAAATATGGAAGACCTGAATAGCCTTATAGCAAGATTGAAGGATGCGGTTTCAGATTTTTTTGATACCAGTGATGTGGAGGTATCGAAAAAATTTGTGACACTCAAGGGAAAATTTCGAGTCTATCCTGAAGACATTATGCCGACATTGAAGGAGAGATTAAACAAAGAAAACTGCATCCCTTTTCTTTCAAAGGAGAAAGATGAAGATATATTGAGAATAGCTTTCTTCCCTCCACAAAAAGCAAAGAAGTCCAGCCCCACAGTCAATATAGTTCTTCTACTCCTAACAATCTTGACAACGGTCTTTGCAGGTGCGATGAACGCAGGTGTAAACCCTTTTTCAAGGGATATAGTATTGGGTATTCCTTTCTCTTTTGCTATATTGACGATACTCGGTTCACATGAACTTGGCCACTATTTTTTCTCAAAGAAGAATGGGGTGGACGCAACCCTCCCATATTTTATACCCTTTCCACATATACTGGGGACATTTGGTGCTGTAATAAAGCAGAGATCACCAATTCCAGACAGGAAGAGTCTGCTCGAAATTGGAGCTTCCGGTCCCCTCATCGGGCTTTTACTCGCAATCCCATTCTGCATAATTGGACTGAGCCTTTCGGAGATAAAGAGTGTGGAGATCATCAAGGGTCAGCCAGTTTTAACCTTCGGCAACTCTCTATTACTCGCGTTTCTCACAAAATTGACCTTACCAACTCTACCTCCGAATTATGAGATATTTCTCCATCCAATTGGGATTGCCGGGTGGGCTGGGATACTGGTTACAGGAATGAATCTCTTGCCGTTCGGTCAACTCGATGGCGGACATATCTGTTATGCAGTCTTCGGAAAGTATCATCGTCGGATAGCAAGGATTGCTTTTCTTATCTTAATCCCTCTTGGATTTTTGTGGGTAGGTTGGTTTTTGTGGGCGGGATTAATGTTGATTTTTGGTTTCCACCATCCACCACCGCTGGATGATATTACACCACTCGACAGAAAAAGGAAAGCGATTGGGATCGCATCGCTCATAGCCTTTATAGTTACATTCACACCGGTTCCGTTGAAATACGGCGTACTTACATGAAACTAGATTATGCATTAAACACCTAAAATCACTGAAATGACAAGTCCCTGCGGATCCGTATGGAAAATACATTAGACACAGATTATCACAGATGTTCACTGATCGAATATTCTTTTTATAATCTGCGGTCATCAGTGTAAATCAGTGTCTGAATTGCAATAAGACAAAATGTGCACGTCGGTTCTGTTTTTTATATTATTCACAGCATCCAATGCTGAAGCCATAACCTTGTGGACAGGTGTTGGAGACTATTCACAAGGTACATCACCGTCTTTTGGACTCTCCTACAGTTCGAATTTCACACCAAATTTCACTGTAGAGAGTAGCATGGAATACTGGTTTAAATCTCGTAAAATAGAGGAAAGTAGAAGGGTTCGTTCGTGCAATTTCTCCGATCTCTTCTTCAATGAAACCGCTCTTTTTAAGACACACTTCCTCAAGAATGTGACACTGAAGATTGGTGCCGGGTTCTCTATTCATCTTCTCAAAAATACTGTTGCTGACAAAACTGAATATCCTTCATTTATCATAACCGAATACTATACCCTGTCCGACAATAAAATTGGTCTTCATACACAAAGTGGCATTGACTTTCATATCGCAAAAACAGTTGATATTTCCTCAATGATAAGGTATACTATTATCTTGAATCAAGAAGGCGAATACAACCTATTTTACGATTTCGGAAGGATAAAGTCATACTATCTACTGATGGGAATAGCTTATAACTGGTGAGGATATGAAAGACCCAAATGAAATTGTAGATCTGGAACAACTGATAGCCAATGTCTCTGCTGAGATAGTCAATCTATGTCCTGAATGTGAGGTAAGTTTAGTACGCAACACCAAAAATGATGCTTCTTTGCAGATAAAAATCCCGGCCGGGAGCAAGAAGAAACTCGCTTCGATAATGGCACCGATCAGTCTTCACCTTTCTACAAAATCCCATTCAAAAATAGGCATAGAGATAGTAGAAACTTAATCTGTCTGATCTGTTCATTCAGTTCTACAGGATCCGTATGGATAGGTTTGCTTTTTACTCTCTCTATGCCCGTATGGGCGGAATGAATGGAAGGGGTTAAAATCTGTCCATTCCATACGGTCGCAGACCCGTATGGGATGCTGCGCAACGGATCCAGAGATGTTAATCTGTGCAATCCGTGGATTCTTTTTTCCTTGACAGGTAGCGATTTTTCTACTTTATTTTCAAAATGGCGATATTGATTACAGGCGGTGCAGGATTTGTTGGTTCTAACCTGATAGATAAACTTCTTCTACAAAAAAGAGCAGTAATCTGCATAGATAATTTTGATGATTTTTATGCTCCGAAAATAAAAGAGCATAATATCTCATCCGCACTCAGTAGAAAAGATTTCAAATTGTATCGGGGTGATATAAGAGAGAAGAGATGGCTTTCCGAAATCTTTAAAAGTGAAAAAGTAGAAACCGTTATCCATCTCGCTGCAAAAACCAACCCGAGACGGTCGGTTAAAGAACCTGAATCATATATCTCGACTAATGTTTGGGGAACGACCTCACTCCTCGAGGTATGTAAAGATTATAGTGTAAAAGTCATCTTCGCATCTTCCTCTTCGGTCTATGGAAACACTCTTTCAATACCCTTTAAGGAAGATGACCCCTCCCTCAAACCTGTCTCACCATACGGTGCAAGTAAACTTGCAGCAGAGGTACTTTGCCAGACCTATAACAAAATATATGCCATACCTATTTTAATCCTTCGCCTCTTCTCGGTATATGGTCCCAGACAACGTCCTGATATGGCGATACATAAGTTTACAAAATATATTACAGAGGGCAGAGAAATCACGGTCTACGGGAGCGGAAAGGCCGAAAGGGACCACACTTACATAGATGATATATTGAAAGGTATAATCAGGGCGATTGACAAAAAATTCAACTTTGAAATAATAAACCTTGGTGATTCTAATCCAATAGAACTTGACTACATCATCACACTCTTAGAAGAATCTTTTAACAAAAGAGCAAAGGTTAAAAAACAAAAGCGATTACCAAAAGGCGATGTGAAAATTACTTATGCTGACATAGAGAAAGCGAAAAAATTCCTCGACTACTCACCAGAAGTTAAAATTGAAGAGGGGATTAAAAGGTTTGTAGACTGGTATAAAAAAGCCCACCTGTAAAGTAAATATGGTTATGTAAAAAATGCGGCCGAGGTTTTTTCTTGCCATGTCAAGTAAATTTTCAAGGTTTGATCCCCATTATGCTGTTTTTTGGGTTTCTGTACATCAGTAACTTTTTCAGCAAACTTCGCTAAAAATACTTGACAAAGAAAAAATATTATGTTATACTTATAGTAGGACAGGAGGTATAACAATTATGGCCAAGATGAAGACTGCAATTTCAATAAAGGAATCTCTCTTTAGGGAAGTTGATGTTCTTGCCCACAAGATGCATATCTCACGAAGTGACTTATTCACAAAAGCAGTAGAAGATTTTATTAAGAGGCAACAGAATGTAGAGATTCTTCATCGGCTCAACAAAGTTTATGATGAACCGGATGAAAAGGAGAGAAAGTGGCACTCACAGACAAAGGCTCGGCATCGTAGACTTGTGGAAGGAGAATGGTGATTAATCAAGGAGATATCTTCTGGATTGAATTTGGTGAACCATCTGGATCCACCCCCGGCTATCGACACCCGCATGTTGTGATTCAAAACAACATCTTTAATCGCAGTCGTATTAATACAGTAGTTGTGTGTGCTCTAACGTCGAACTTTAAGCGAGCAAAGGCACCGGGTAATGTTTTGCTTTCCAAGGGCGAAGCAAATTTGCCGAAACGAAGTGTTGTGAACATTTCTCAGATCGTCACAGTAGATAAATCAGATCTGGTTGAGAAGATTGGAACTCTATCAGACCGGCGGATACAGGAAATTCTTAATGGCATTTACCTACTGCTTGAACCTCGTGAAGTGGATTAACCCAGCCTCTATAGAGGCTGGGTTAACAAACGATATTATACATTTTTGTATATAAAAATTTGGGGACGGTTCTCGAAAGTCATTGAAATATGGAGTGCGCCAACGGTGTTGACGCAATACTGTGACACGGTCACAGTACTCCAAAATGTAAACGAGATTGCCACGCCCGTATCCATACGGATGCTGCGCAACGGATCCGTAGGGATATCTCTTTGGCATTCAATTTAAAGGGAAGGGAACTTGAAGAACAGATTTCTGACCCTACAGATACCCTATTCACCTTTCAAAAACTTCATTCCTATCTTTTCTACTTCTTTTTCAAAGAACTGCTTTATATCTTTCCACTTTACAGGGATAAGCATTCGGGGCATGGCTTGTTCCTCGGCGTCTGCAAAATAGGTTAAACTCTTTAATACATGAATACGGCTGCATCCAGATCCTCGATATTTCTTATCAAAGGCTGCCAGGAGATTCACCAAAGAGTCGTGCTTTTGACAAATGAAGTAAAGATCCACAAAATCCCTCTTCGTCCCACGGCTAGATATGGCATCAATCTTCATGCAAGCAATATCAGTAAGCCCGGCTATTTGTACTTCCCATATCTTCTCACATTCCTCAAGGAGAGGATAAGGATAGATAAAGAAACTGAGTGTGGTCCCTTCAAAAACGCTATTAAAAGTTCCTTCAGAGATATTCTCAACTTCAAGGTTTCCTAATTTTTTTAGTTTGGCTTGCAATTTTTTCGAATCGAAACTCTTTTGTGTAAAGAAGTCCAGATCGACGGAAATGCGGTGTCCTAACCAAAGAGCCATTGCTGTACCGCCAGCCAAATAGAACCATTTGGTTACACCACTTTTACCTAATAGGGCCAGATTGCTCTGTATATTTTTTGGAAGTCTTTTGACAAACATCGCACTTTTTTCTTATCAACACCCAGAACAGCAACCCAGAAGTAGACGCTGCGCATAGAGAGTGCACGGGTCTGGCATACAACCTTTCGTATTTCAGAGAGCGTGAAATTCTTCCCGAGCCATCGGAGGGCACTCTCATCACCGTAGTCAAGGATGCGTTCTATAACATATCTGGGATATTTATCAGCATCAAGCCGCTTAAAATCAATCTCCCAGAAATAAGGTTTCAAGAACTTTGGAAGACGCTTCATTATCTCCTTTCCATATTTATCATACCATACCCAACTATTTTGTCAAGTAGAAAGAAAAGGACAGAGGACGCAGATTTTTCCACAGGATCCGTATGGACAGGATTTTATTAGCCACAAAGACTCGAAGG
>JAUXAN010000035.1 GCA_030619885.1 bacterium | reverse complement strand
ACCGAGAACCGAAGAGCAATGACCTATTAGCGTGTAGTTTTGGGTTTTATGAACAATTCATCCACATATTCATACAATTCTTTTAGAGTAGAAAATATATGTATAGCACCTTCAACCTCCTCTCTTTTGAACCCACCTGAGAGTACAGCGATTGCTGGTAAGTGAGCCCTCCTGGCTGCTTCAATATCGTATGGGCTATCTCCAATGACTACCGTGCCTTTCTTGGAGACGGAGCATTTTGACAGTGCCTTTTCAAAAATATCAGGGGCAGGTTTTGCTCTAACCACATCGCTGCCACTCACATACCCTAATATGACTTTGCTTATTTTCAAGAGATTTATGTAGTTCTCTACGAGTTCTGTGGGGGTGGAACTGGCAAGGATTATCTTCACCCCGCGTTTTGATAGGTGTTTGATTAACCTCTCCGCATAAGGGAACGGCTTGATACCTTTCAGAAACTCTCTTGTAAATAATTCCACTTCGAACTCGGAGATTTTGTTACCAAACTCTTTTGCATCCTTTCGGCTGAGGTGCTTGGTTACAATCTCCTTGCCGCCCATTCCTATATCTTGTTTTATCTGTTCAAACGAGACATCAAAGCCAAACTTTTTAAATGCCTTCTCCCACGCATACCCATGGGCGTCGCTCGAATCTACAAGTGTCCCATCCACATCGAATAGTGCACAGGTGAAATTATGTTTCATTGCCGTTCAAGGATAGTAAACGGAAATTTCCCTGTCAATATAAAAAAATGGGCGCTGTCCCCATGTTTTCATGTTTTCAAATTTTGACGCCAAATCTAATTTTAATTGTTCTTTGTTTTTGCCACATTGTGCCCCATTCGGTTAAGAAATAATAATATAAATACCCCGATCAAAACCAGCACTGTTGCAGAAACGAATGACATTTTATATGAAAAAACTTCGGTTGCACCTGACTTCAACAACAGGTCCACAATCGGACCAGCAACAAAGGTCGCTCCAATACCCCAGCTTAAAAACAATGTTGCATTAAACAGCGCAAATTGTTTTCCTCGCTGTGCTGGTGGTATTAATTTTGATGCATAAGAATATGATGATGCCAAAATTAATACCAGAGAAACACCTGCAAAGAAATTGCTAATAAAAATTACAGTTAGAGTTCTTGCGAACACAAATCCTAATAGATACGCTATTGCAATCAGTGAACCCAAAAGCAGTAAAATCCAATCATTTAATCGCTTGGAAAGTTTACCTATAAATAGACCAACGATAAAAATTGCAGCTGATTCCATATTTACAATATAACTTAAAAGCTTACTGGATACATCGAAACCTCCATCCAGTACAAGGTATTGTGTTTTTATGATTACAATACAATTTCTGCCAAAATTAATAAATACCATTGCAAATAGAAATACGAGAAATTTCTTCGAATATGAAAATAACTTTCCACACTGATGACGCAGCTCAGTTACCACCTTTTTGTTTTTTTCCAAAGTTCCAATTCCACCCTCGGGTACAAAGAACATTGGGATGGTAGAGATGACCATTACCCCTGATGCAATAAAAAACAGCAATCCTTCTTCAAAGCCCCAGCCTTCATAAAACTGTGATAGACCATCATAGAGGAGCCCACCGAGCCATACACCAACGAGCCTTCCAACCGCACCAATACTTGACAGCTTACCCTGGATACTTGCTCGTTGATATTCTGGATAAACATCAGAAATTAGCGCACTCCAACCAACATTCGACATGGACCAGAAAATCTCTACAATCGATAAGCCAATGATGATTACATAACCGGCAGCATGGGTACTCCCAGGTAAAGTATGTAGGAACCAAACAAAGAATGTGCTTATGGCAGCGGACATTTCTCCAAGAATGATTAAGGTTCTTCTTTTTTGGTATTTATCTGAAACCACCCCCCACACGAATGTCTGAAATAGGATATTAAGAAGCATGGGGAAAGTAGCAAGAAATGTTGTCTCAGTAACGCTTAAACCGAGGAAAAACCGAAGATAAATTGATAGATAGTTGTAAAACAGAGCTCTTCGGAACATGGCAAGAGCTTGAAACGAAGATATGTTGAAAAAGGTATTTTTATTAGTTCCCAATTTCATATCAAGGTCGTCAATTATGGGGTCGGTCGTTAATTATAGGGTCGCAATTATGAGGATCGGGCTGTGACCCCATGCATCCGCTCTTAAAAACACAGTCAGAAACATATAGCCTGACTGAACAAAATGATTTGTCCTTCTATTCATTGCCTTGACTTTTGCAAAAAGCCTTTTTCGTAATTCTGTCATATTTATAATACATTCAACTTCTTCCGTCAAGTAAAAAACATATTTTTTCAGTAAAAGTGTAATGTGAAAACATAATTAAATTTAAGGAGAAATGTGGGGAACAGGCATGCCTATTCCCTACAAGATTTAAGGGGAGAGGAGGAAAGAAAATTTTTATATTATTCGTGTGTTTTCATGTGTTTCGTGGGTTGTTTTTCCTTGACTACGAGTGTGCCTTTTTGTAAAGATAGTGAATATGAGAACATATTTGAGAATACTGTCTTTTCTTAAACCATACTGGTGGTTGTTTCTTCTCTCTATTTTTTGCAGTATCTTCCTTGCATTGACTTCTGGAGCTTCACTTGGAATGATTTCACCCTTCCTGAATGCCGTATTTCAAAATAGACCCTTTGAAGGAGTTGATATACTGACGCGTCTTAACAGATTCATTTTAAAAGATGACCCCTTTGATACATTAAAACGGCTCTGTGCGATCATAATCGTTGTCTTTTTCTTTAAAGGCTTGTTTACATACCTGCATAAATATCTCACTATTTTAGTTGAGCAGCATGTTGTGAAGGATGTTAGAAATAAGATATATTCTCATCTCCATGCCCTATCTTTGAGTTTCTTCCACAAAGAGAAAGTCGGCACGATTACCAGCAGGGTAACAAACGATGTACAGTTTATAAGAGGTTCTTTTAATGAAGGTTTATCTACATTGGTGAAAGAGTCCCTTGCTCTGGTGATATATGCGTCCATCGTAATCTGGATGAGTTGGAGATTGGCTCTTCTGTCTTTGCTCGTAATTCCTTTTTGTGTCGGTCTCATAGTCTTCCTCAGCAAAAGACTGAGACGGCGGAGCACAAAAATCCAGGAAAAAATGGCTGATGTAACTACTACCCTCACAGAGACTGTATCAGGTATAAAAGTGGTGAAGGCTTTTTCAATGGAACACTTTGAAATAAAAAAGTTTTTTAGAAATACATGGGATTACTTTAAAGCCTTCATTAGATTTCAAAGACTTGGTATCCTCGGTCCACCCCTTACAGAGTTCTTTGGTGTTATCGCTGTCTCTATCATATTGCTGTATGGTGGGCATCAGATATTGGTAACCAAAACACTCTCCCCTGATAGATTTCTAATATTCCTTGCCGCCACACTATCTTTGATGCATCCGCTCAAAAGTATATCACACGCCAATGTATCCATCCAGAGGGGTATCTCAGCAGGAAAGAGGATATTTGAAATTTTAGATACAAAACCAAAGGTAAAAGATGTAGAAGATGGTATAGAATTAAATGAAGTTCATAGAGGCATATCAGTTAAAAATGTAAATTTCAGGTATGATACAGGCACTGAAGTATTGAAGAATGTTTCTCTTAAGATTAATAAGGGCGATATGATTGCCCTCGTGGGACCTTCTGGTGGGGGAAAATCCACGCTGGTGGACTTGATTATGCGATTTTATGACCCAACATCTGGTAGTATAGAGATAGACGGCGTTGATTTAAAAAAGATGAAGATTAAATCTTTAAGGGACCTGATGGGGATTGTTACACAGGAGACTATTCTCTTTAATGAGACAGTATTCAATAATATCTCTTATGGCAGGCAAGGTGCATCTTTTGAGGAAGTAGTCAATGTTGCCAAGATTGCAAATGCCCATCAGTTCATTACGGATATGCCTGAAAGGTATGATACTATAGTAGGAGAGAGGGGGGTGAAACTTTCTGGTGGGGAAAGGCAGAGGCTCGCCATAGCCAGGGCGATATTGAGAAATCCACCAATATTGATATTCGATGAAGCCACTTCCGCCCTCGATTCCGAATCCGAAAGATTAGTTCAGGAAGCGATAGATAGACTGATGAGAGGTAGAACTGCACTCGTGATAGCACACCGTCTATCAACTGTGAGAAAGGCAAAGAAGATAGTTGTCATAGATGATGGTAGGATAGTGGAAGAGGGAACACATCCAGAACTGATAAGACGAGGGGGGGTATACAGAAAACTCTATGATATGCAATTTAATATATGAAGTTTGAAATCATAAAGGAAGACAAAGAAACAAATGCGAGGGTATGCTGGCTGTATACACAACACAGTGTAATTGAGACCCCTACATTTATGCCTGTAGCTACACTGGGGACTGTCAAGACGATGTCCCAGCAAGAGTTGAGAGATCTGGGTGTGAGTATTGTATGCGGAAATGCCTACCATCTCTATTTGAGGCCCGGCTCCGATATAATAAAAAAAGCGGGCGGTCTGCACAAATTTATGGGATGGGAACATTCGATTCTTACCGACAGCGGTGGGTTTCAAATTTTTTCCCTGGCAGAGTTGAGGAATGTGACGGATGAAGGGGTGGAGTTCAGTTCCCATATAGATGGCTCAAAACATATCTTTACGCCAGAAAAAGTGATAGAGATTGAAAATGATCTTGGTTCCGACATAGTTATGGTACTGGATGAGTGTCAGCCATATCCTGTTACCTACGAGTATGCGCGCCGTTCGACAGACTTGACGATTGAATGGGCGAAAAGATGCAAAAAGGTTTTCACTCTACGCCCATCATCACTCGACTACCAGGCACTGTTTGGGATAGTGCAGGGGAGCACCTACAGGGATTTGAGAAAATATTGCACAAAAAAACTTCTCGACTTAAACTTTGAAGGTTACGCAGTTGGTGGGCTGGCGGTTGGTGAACCAAAGACCCTCACCACAGAGATGGGAGGATTCACTCTTGAGCTCTTACCAAAAGACAGACCGAAATATCTGATGGGGATAGGACTTGTCGAAGATATTATCGAATTCGTCTCAATGGGCGGTGATATGTTTGATTGTGTTCTGCCAACGAGGAATGGAAGAACAGGGATGGTATTTACCAGCGAGGGGAAATTGGTGATAAAAAATGCCCCCTCTGCAGATGATTATTCTCCCCTGGACCCTGGATGTGAGTGTGAAGTATGCAAGAACTATAACCGCGCCTACCTCCGCCACCTATTCAATGTAGGTGAGTATCTCGGACCCAGACTTGCAACCCACCATAATCTCTACTTCTTCATGAATGTAATGAGAGAGATGAGAAAATCCATCTTAGAGGACAGATTTTCCGAATGGAAAAAAGAATTTTTAGAAAAATATTTAGCCAATTCTGAAGGATAAGAAAATATTTTAGCCCACGAAACACACGAAAAGACACGAAAAAATAGTAGGGAACCCGGACGGGTTCCCTACTACTACAATATTTATCTCAAAACCACCATCTTCTTTGTAGCAACGAAATTACCTGTTTCTGAACCCGTATGGGCTTCAATTCGATAGAAATAGACTCCACTGGCAACTCTTCTTTCTCTGTCATCTTTGAGATCCCATCTCACGCTGTAATATCCTGATTTCTGTGACTCATTGACAAATGTCTTAACAAGCCTTCCACTCGCATCATAAATCTTCAGGGTGGTGTGGTTGGGGCTTCCTACTTCATCCTTCTTACTTCTTACTTCTGGGAGGGTGTAGGTGATGGTGGTGGAAGTGGCAAATGGGTTCGGGTAATTCTGCATCAGTCTGATACCCGCCATCTGATACCTGGAATCTAAATTTTCTTCTTCCACCCCTGTTGCAGGGAGATAGAAATCAATACCAGATGTAGTATCTGGCATCGTCACAGGAACGAGGTCGGCGGTTGTCGAGTCAGGTTTGTCATTATACCATTTCGTCTGATACCCGCTCTTTTCTGCACTCACTTTGTAGTTCCCTGTACGCAAATTAGTCAATTTATAACTGCCATCTGCTGATGTAATGTCTCTAAAACCGAAAACGTTTAGCCAACCATAGAAGTCGTTAATGTAAACCCAGATTAGAACATCTGCACCCTGTATTGGTCCTTTTGAAGCCTCGTAGACATTTCCAGTGATGAATCCACAATTTTCAAGTGTGAAGTTCACGTTGGTTAATGTCTCTGGTGCGGTCACATATATTGAATCAGCAGTTGCCCAGTTATTCTTGTCGTTATACCATTCAAACGCATGAGTAGTATCGCTCCATGGCGATGGATATGCCAGGAGTTTGCACCATCCAGTTGGCAGGCCAGTAATCGTATAACTCCCGAGTGAGTCAGTAAATTCTCCATGAATTATTTCGCCAGAAGTTGTACTGAACACCACAACATCTATATCCTCAAGCGGTGCTTTAGCCCCATCAGACACATAACCTTTAATCTTGCCGCCCATATAGAGAGAAAAATTGATGTTATTCAAGGTTTCTGGCGCTGTTACAGAGATTATATCTGCCGAATTCCAGTCCAGTTTATTATCGTAATAAAGGTCAGCATAGCCCTGATCGTTCCAGGTTCTGACTTTATAACTTCCTGTTGGTAACCAGGTTGCAATATAATAGCCAGTTGAATCGGTCCAGCCATAGGAAATGTAGTTGTGGGTGGTGGCATCAAAAACATTCACATATACATCTTCAATAGGAAGACCGTTAGAGATATCGGTCACAGTTCCTGATATAGCGCCGAAGAGAATTGGGACATCTGTAATCCAGATATGATAGAAATAATCAGGACCACCCAAGGCAGGATGACTGTATTCTCTCACTTTAATGAAGAAAGTTCCTGTGGAGGGAAGAACATAGTTCAGAATTCTTGAATCGAGACTATGCCAGTCGTCATTATATGTGAGTACAGTAACACTGTCAGTATCATAAAGATAGATATACGAGTCCAGCCAACTCCCTAAAATATCAGCATCTATATCTATAGTGACCGTATCACCTGCAGTGCCTGTAAATTTGAAATAGTCTACATCGCCAGCTGGGTCTATCACTCCTTGGTCAAGTGTATCTCCATAAGCAATCGGATAGGCATTAGTCGTAGTATCATTCGGTTCATAAGGGTCAGCCAATACATTATATCTGTGAGGAGCTTGGGGGAACATTTCTTTGAAAAATTCTTTTGTCCCTGGTTTTAAGGTCCTTTCGATCGGTCTAATCTGTGAAGTTGTAAATTCAGCCTCTTCTCTATGTTCTGGTCTGAACCACTACAAAGGAAACCCTCTTTTCGATGCAATGACCGAACTTGCGAGGAAGAGAAAAATCCAAATAACCAATAATTTTCTCATACATACCTCCTTTTAAACCGCGGAACACCGCAGATTTTGCATTCAGTTATTGCTAACTACTGCTTTTCCCACCTCCTTTTAAACACGGAACACAAGTCCGCGTTAAGTTAATGGATGAAATTATAATATTATTTGAATGAAAATAAAAAACTTGTCAAGAAACAAACAATGAGAGTTTTAAAAACCACAGAGAGCACAGAGATGATAAAAAGAGATTCACAGAGAGAAAATTTTATTGTTATAATTTTGTAATATGTAAGTCATTTTAAAAATAGGGACGCAGATAAACCCCGCACCATAATTTGGTGCGGGGTAAACGCGGAGTACGGTAGTTTACCCCGTTAGATAGCAAGCATCTAACGGGGTTCATTAAAGTCCACAGGCTCCCTATGGACAGGGTCTAAAGACCCTGTGCTACCTTCTGATCTGCTGTTATCAGCGGAAATCTGCGTCCTATTAAAAAATTTCTAATCGTCTCCGATCTCTAATCGTTCTTTCAACCGATCTGGCAATAGAGAAACCAGTTGAGGGTGTGTTTCAGTTAGACGCATAATGTCCGCCAAGTCCTTTTCCCTTTTACTTGGACGTCGTGTCGGGTCTGAAAAAGCCCAAATTTTACCTTGCAGAACATCTTCGATAGATGCAACTGAAACTCTGTATCCGAGAATAGTCTTATGCGAAGATCTGCTAATGAATTTCTGGTATCTTGGGTCTATCTGTATCTGGATACGAAAATCTGATGTTCGACTAGATACATTAATACTGTGCGGCTCTTTGCGAATGGAAAATCGTTCAGACAGTATACCAACCAGTTCATCGAGCCGTTTAGAGAGGACAACTACATCCAAATCGAGACTGACAACAGGTTCGGCATAAGCATTGACAGCTAACCCACCGATTACGCAGAATGGCAGTTTGTGTTCTTCAAGAATGTTGAGAAACTCTTGGAAAAAATCATCCTCGTCATTGGCTACTCTGTTCATGAAAGTTTTTGTTTTCATGGCAGATATTTATCAACACGCAACTACTATATTGTCTATCAGTCTTGCCTTACCGAAGTGGCAGGCTAATGCTATTAAAATTTCTCCTTTTAGAGTTTCAAGTTCGTTTAACTCTTTAGTATCTACAATTGATATATATTCGAGTTTTGCACTATCTTTACTCTCTATCATTCTTTGCATCTCTGCCTTTATCTTCTTACCATCCCTTTCGCCCGCTTTGACCATACTCTCTGCCCTTTTCAAAGAATGGTACAAAACGGTCGCATCTTTTCTCTCTTCTTCGCACAGATAGATATTTCTGGAACTTACAGCAAGCCCATCTTCTTCTCTTACGGTTGGTCCGGTTATTATCTCGATGTCCATATTCAAATCTTTGACCATTTTAGTTATAATCACAGCCTGCTGAGCATCTTTCTGACCGAAAACCGCAATGTGAGGCTTTACAATGTTGAAAAGTTTTGTACAGACGGTGGTGACCCCTTTGAAGAATCCTGGACGCTTCCTGCCGCATAAGACATTCCCTAACTCTGTCACTTCCACATTGGTGAAGTAAGGTTCAGGATACATATCTTGACCATCTGGAACAAAGGCTATATCCGTATTCAACTCTTCCAGTAGTTTTATATCCCTGTCCAAGTCTTTCGGATACTCTTTGAAATCTTCTTTCGGCCCGAATTGTAGGAGATTGACAAATATCGATACAACCACAATATCGCTCTTCTCTTTAACGAGTCTCACCAAACTGAGGTGACCTTCGTGCAGGTAACCCATCGTGGGGACAAAACCTATCCTTTTGCCTTCCTCTCTAAACGAATTACTGATAGAGACCATCTCTTCTATATCCCTTACCACCTTCATAGAATGTTCCATGTAGTCCCATCTTTTTTGTCGTAGAGATGAATACCCAATTTCAACAGTCTCTCCCTGATCTCATCCGATAGCTTCCAGAGCTTTTCGCTTCTCAACCTATCTCTCGTATCTATCAAAAGCCTTATCAACTCAGGTGTGAGTTTTCCAATAGATTCAGCCGTAATTTCAGAAAAGCCCAGTATTTCAAGGTATGAATTGAGTGCATCTTTGCACTTTGAGAGTAGTCCCTTTTTGTCAGTATTGTCTATGATCTTATTTACTGACCTTGTTAAATCAAACAGATACCCGAGTGCAAGTGGGGTATTGAAATCATCATCCATCGCATTCTCGAACTTTTTTCCAAGTTCTTTTACAAATTTTGACACTTCTTTCTCTTCTGGATTCAAATTACTCTCAACTTGTTTTTTCTCGCCGACTATATTTTTCAGGGAGAGGAGTAAATTTTTCAATCTGTTGTAGGATGCATTCGCCTCTTCCATCGCTTCAAGTGAATATTCTATCTGCTTTCTATAATGGGTAGATAGGAGAAAGAGTCTTATCACATTTGGTTCGTATTTCTGGACTATATCCTTTATGGCTATGAAGTGTCCTGTGGATTTGGACATCTTCTCTCCAGTGAGTTTCACCCACCCGTTATGGACCCAATATCTGGCAAACTCTTTTCCAGTTGCACCCTCAGATTGGACTATCTCATTCTCGTGGTGTGGGAATATTAGATCCTCGCCCCCACAGTGTATGTCGAAAGTTTCACCCAGATAGTGCATAGACATAGCAGAACACTCTATATGCCATCCGGGTCTGCCTTTTTCAAAAGGACTGTCCCAGTAAGGTTCACCCTCTTTAGAAGCCTTCCATAGGGCAAAATCGAGTGGACTTCTCTTCTTCTCATCAATTTCAATCCTTGCCCCTGGTTTCAGTTCATCTATCTTCTTCTTAGAAAGCTTACCATAGTCTTTAAACTTTGCTACTTCAAAGTATACACCACTTTCAGTTATGTATGCAAAGCCTCTTTGGAGTAAGGTCTCTATCAGTTCTACTATCTCTTTTATATGCTGTGTAGATTTAGGATAGAATGAAGCTCTCTTTATATTGAGCACATCTGCATATTTAAAATATTCCTCCGTATTCTTTTCTGCGAGTATTCTATAATCTATCCCTTCTTCTTTTGCCTTCCCCATCACCTTATCTTCTATATCCGTAAAATTCTGGACTATCGTAACATTAAAACCCTTATATTCAAAATATCTTCTCAAAACATCTGTGGTGATATATGCCCTCATATGTCCTATGTGTGGTATATCCTGAACAGTCATACCGCAGACATACATTTTAACCTGGCCATCCTTTAAAGGTTTAAAGACCTCCTTTTTACCACTCAGTGTATTATAGATTTTTATTGGCATAATCAAATTTTATATAAAAGATAATTGAAATGTCAAATAAAAATTCATTTCTTTTCTTCTTGACCCCATCAAAGAACTATGGGGTGAGGGGTCAGGAAAATCTGATACGCCTTAGGCGTTTCGATTTTCCTTGACAAATTGGCTTGTTTTTATATTTCATCAAAAGGGGTTTAAAATGGCGAGATGCTGGAGATGCGGTAACAAGACGAAAGCAAATACAGTATTCTGCCAGAAATGCCAGACTTCATATGAACTTTTGGGTGTAGGGACTCGTACGGGTTCTCTACACATTAAGGGGGTATATGCCAACATCTCTGAAAAGTCAGGAATAGACCTGAATGATATAAAAGGGTTGGTTTCATCAGATATTGAAGAAGAGATGCAGAAACCTATCAACTATCAAAATATTGAAGATGATTGGTTGTCAAAACAAAAAGGGCTTCCTTTGAATAACTTTACCAGGATCTTATCAGAAGAAACGTGCAATAGGGTGGAGGAACTATGGCATGTTGCAGAAGAACTGCGTAGACTCCATAGATATGGTGAGGCTATGGAGCGATTCGCACAGGCAGAAAGGTTGAATCCTCTCGATTACAGGCTCTATTTAGGTTGGGGATTTGCACACCTATTTAATAATGAACTCGACAGAGCAATAGAACTTTTTGAAAAAGCAGTGAAAACGGAAATTCCTTACTTTTATAAGAGTTACACTAACCTCCTTATAGCCAGAACCTACTTCGCCCAAAATAAATATAAAAAAGCCCTCCAGCATGCAAAACTTGCACTCGGATTTGCGCCCGAGTATGCTGAAACCTCCTACAGTGCAGCATACTACAGCGCTGTATTGGGAAAGAATGAAGAAGCACTCGATTTGTTGAAGGATGCTGTAGAGAAGAACGAATCCTATATTGAGATTGCCAGAGATAGAACCGTATTAAGACGATTGGAGGCGAAGTTAGAAAGAATGTTAGCTGAAATGAAAAGCGGGTTGAATGCCAAAGCCAAGGAAAAGTTGAATAATGCTGAGAAGATAGTGAAGAATTTAGAGGACCTCAAAATAGAAGATATTTCTTTCACAGAACGATTGAAAAAGGCGAGTAAGATTATGGAAGTTGAAATGTTCTCTGCATACAGATTGGTTGAGAGGATCACTGATGCTGTCGTTTCCGAGATGGAAGAGAAGGTAAGAAAAAAAGCAGAACAGTCTATAGTAGATATGGAGAATATGTTGGAAGATTCTGAATGGTATAACGGAGATAAATATGACCCAGTGAATTTTAACCTTGCAGTCGAAAAACTGAACCAGGCAAGGAAAAGTTACAAAAATGGTAGTGTTGAAGATTATAGAAAATCATTTCTTCTGGCGCGAGATGGGTTCAACTATGCTCTCGCTGCAAAGTCTGAAGGTAGAAAACACGAGAAGCGGAAACGGAGACATCATAAACATTCTCACAGGGTAAAATATGGTTTTCAACGCGCTTTGCGTGGTTTTGGAATAGGTGCCTTTGCCGGCATCCTCCCAGGATGTATGGCAGGAACATTTTTGACGATAGGTCTGGATTTCTGGACACGGTTTTTAGGAACGATTATCTGCTGTGCAGGAGTAGGTGCGGTAATAGGGTTCTATGATGGTTATAGATCCTACAGAACCAGAACATGGTGAAAAAAGGAGGTTTTTTATGGCAATAATTAAACCATTTAAAGGCATACGATATAACCCTGAACTTGTTGATATAAAATCTGTGGTCACACCGCCTTATGACATCATATCGAAAGATGACCAGGAAAGATTTTACTCAAAGGATGAACATAATATCGTCAGAATAATTCTTGGAAAAGAACTTGATGATAATGAAACCAGCAATAAATATACGAGGGCGAAAGGTTTTCTCACAGATTGGCTTTCAAAAAAGGTGCTTATTTCTGAAGACCGCCCATCAATATATATCTATGAACAAGAATTCACCATAGAGAAAGAGCAGAAGAATAGGATGGGGTTCATCTCTCTGTTAAAATTGGAGGATTTCTCTTCGGGTGTTGTAGTTCCACACGAATATACATATTCGAAACCGATTACAGACCGATTTAACCTCCTCAGCACGACCCAGGCTAACTTTGGAGTGATATTTCTGTTGCATTCAGACCCGAAAGGTCTGATAGATGCTGAACTTCATAAAGAAACTGAGAAAGAACCACTATATGATTTTGTTTTTGAGAATGGTATTAAAAACAGACTCTGGAGAATGGATGATGAAGAGAAGATAGAACATCTACAAGATGAAATGAAGGATAAGATTCTGTTCATAGCAGATGGACACCATAGGTATGAGACTGCACTTACTTATAAAAATAAGATGGGGGGAAAAGGAGAGCAGCCTTATGATTATCGTATGATGGCGCTTTTCAATATGGATAATCCAAATTTAGAAATCTTTCCTACACACAGGATTGTATCCAATTTAAAAGTTGATAAACAGGAGATTATAGAAAAGATAGAAAAACTTTTTTCTGTTGAATCTTTCAGGGGAAACCAGAAAGAGTTTTTCAGACTCTTGAAAGAGAAAGGTGATAAGGAGCATTCATTTGGATTATACTTTGGGAAAGGTGAGTTCTACTTTCTTACATTGAAGGATGAGAAGTTTGCCCTCGAACAGAGTGACCAGACAAAATCTGCTGATTGGCGAAAATTGGATGTCTCAATACTCCATAAATTGATTCTTGAGAAACTGTTGGGCATAGAAAAGGTAGAAGACCATATTAAATATACCAGAAGTAACGATGAGGCTGTGGAGAAGATTGACAAGGGTGAGGCTCAACTAACTTTTTTGCTCAATACGACAAAACTCGAAGAACTAAAGAAGGTAACATCGCACAAAGAGAGGATGCCCCAGAAATCCACCTATTTTTATCCCAAACTTCTAACAGGATTGGTGGTTTACAAATTTTTGTAGGGAACAGGATTTAAAGGCAGGTTTCTCTTTTATGTATCCGGAAGACTTTCGTCTTGGGTAAAATGGAATGGTGGAAAGAATTCTTTGATGGACCTTATGGTAAGACTATTTTGGAATCTTTTGAGGAAAGAGCACCAGAAGAAGTTGATTTTATTGAAGATGTGCTCTCACTTTCTAAAAATGCAACTATTCTTGACCTATGTTGCGGATTGGGAAGGCATTCTATTGAACTCGCAAAGAGGGGCTATAAAGTAACAGGGGTTGACTTTACAAAACAGTATTTAGAGACTGCACGAAATAAGGCCGAGAAAAGGGGAGTAAATGTAAAATTCGTTGAAAATGATATGCGAAACATATCCTTCAATCAGAAATTCGATGCAGTAATCAATATGTTTACTTCATTTGGTTTCTTTAAAGATAAAGATAATCTCAAGGTACTTGAGAATGTCTCAAATGCCTTGAAGCTTGCCGGCAGGTTTCTGATAGATGTTATAAATCGGGATTGGATTATCAGAAATTACCTAAAAAAGGACTGGAGAGAGATCGGAAAATGTTTAGTGCTTGAGACCCGCAAGTTTGACCTTGCAACAAGTATTAACTATGGCAAACAGATAATAATTCAAGAAGGAAAGAGAATTGAGAAAGATGTCCCTGTCAGGCTATATTCATTTCATGAACTAAAATCAATGCTCGAATCCGTGGGGCTTAATGTAATTGCATCCTATGGAAGTTTCAAAAAGGATAAACTTACATTTGATTCAATGAGAATGAAGATTGTCAGTCAGAAGATTAAGTAGGAGGAAAATATATTGCCACGCCCCGATAAATCGGGACTCGTAATGACAAAAGGGAATTCTCCCAATTTCCCCTTACCTGTGCTCTTTTCTGTTGGCTCTTCGCTCTCCGTGGGTTCTTTTTGAGAATTTTTTATATTATTCGTGTGCATTCAATTAACTCGTGGTTTCTTTTTTCTTGACATTTCAGAAAAAACTATGCAGATGTATATTATGGCAAGGCCAGTGAAGATAAATACTGTAATTGGAGATGCTATAAAAAATTTAGGTCTGACAGAAAACATTAGAAAATACGAATCCATCCAAATCTGGAATGAGGTGGTTGGTAAACTCATCTCAAAGAAGACCAGACCCAAAAAAGTGAAGGGGAGAAAACTATTAGTAGAAGTTGAGAATCCTGTTTGGATGAATGAACTCATCTTTCTTAAACGCAAATTTATCAACGAGATAAACAGAAGGATTGGGAAAAGGGTTATCGATGACATAATATTCTTACAGAGAAAAGACAGTGATTCAGATAGTAGACACTGATCTACAACAGAAAATAGAAATTAAGAAATTTGTCAATTCAGTTTCACAATTTCCCATACGGGCCGTATGGCCATTTTCTTATTTTCTCTTTAGTATCTATGGTAATCAGTGTCTGAATTGCAAGAAAAAGGAGGGATAACTTGGCAGAAGCCTACGATGCAAAGAAGATTCATATCTTGAGAGGGCTTGAGGCGGTGAGACGCCGCCCTGCTATGTATATTGGAGATACAGGGAGTAGAGGTTTGCACCACCTCGTTTATGAGGTGGTTGATAACTCCATTGATGAAACCCTGGCAGGTTATTGCAATCATATTGAAGTTATACTCCACCGAGATAAGAGTGTTAGCGTGATAGATAATGGTAGAGGTATACCTGTCGATATGCACCCAACCCAGAAAAAACCTGGTGTAGAAGTAGTTATGACTATGCTACACTCCGGCAGCAAATTTGATGGAAAGATTTATCAAATCTCAGGTGGGCTACACGGCGTTGGGGTATCGGTGGTCAACGCCCTTTCAGAGTGGCTTGAAGCCGAAGTTTACAGAAACAATAAGGTATATTACCAGCGATATGAAAGAGGCATGACTGTCTCACCACTTAAAATCATTAAAAAAACCGATAGAATAGGGACAAAGGTCACCTTCAAACCGGACCCACTCATATTCAAAAAGGTTGATTTGAATTATGATACCATCTGTGATAGATTGAAAGAGCTCGCCTTTTTAAATAAGGGTTTGCTCATTGAACTGAAAGAGGAGAAGACAAAACGAAAAGATGAATTGAAATTTGAAGGCGGTATTGAAGAATTTATAAAATTCATCGATAGAGGAAGAGTCTCTCTGCACAAACCTGTCTGTATCTCTGTTAAAAAGGAAAAATTCGAATTGGATGTGGCGTTCGAATATAACGATGAGTATATGGAAAATATATTCACATTTTGCAATACTATAGACACCCATGAAGGGGGAACCCATCTATCGGGTTTTAAATCAGCCCTCACAAAGACACTCAACGAATATGCCCGAGAAAAAAATCTTCTTAAAGGCGGTATCATCATCGTGGGTGAAGACTCGAGGGAAGGTTTAACAGCAGTAGTATCCTGTAAACTTCAAAACCCACAGTTTGAGGGCCAGACAAAGACCAAACTCGGCAACTCGGAGGTGAAGGGGTTGGTCGAATCCTATGTAACAGAAAATTTACAGAACTATCTTGAACGGAATCCGAAAGTAGCATCTATAATCTTAAAAAAGGCACTCTCTGCGGCAAGGGCTCGTCAGGCAGCCAGAAAGGCAAGAGAGTTGACGAGAAGAAAGAGTTTGATCGAATCCTATAACCTTCCTGGAAAACTTGCAGATTGTTCGTTGGAAGACCCTTCTCTTTGTGAACTCTACCTCGTTGAGGGTCCCTCAGCAGGTGGTTCTGCAAAACAGGGGAGGGATAGAACCTTTCAGGCCATCCTTCCACTCAAAGGAAAAATTCTGAATGTTGAGAAATCCAGACTGAACAAGATCCTTGCTAATGAAGAGATACGGACTATAATAACAGCATTAGGAGCAGGTATCGCCGGGGAGTTCGACCCGGATAAAACACGATATCATAAGATAGTGATTATGACGGATGCAGATGTTGATGGTTCACATATCAGAACGCTGCTTTTGACATTCTTCTTCAGATATATGAGGGAACTTATAGAGTCGGGCTATGTA
Source organism: bacterium (assembly GCA_030619885.1). GTDB lineage: Bacteria > Hydrothermota > DG-26 > JAUXAN01 > JAUXAN01 > JAUXAN01. The sequence goes on along the minus strand of JAUXAN010000035.1, from coordinate 9,848 downwards.
TACATTGCACAACCACCTCTTTATAGAATCAAAAAGAATAAAAAAGAATACTATTTATATAGCGATGAAGAACTCGGCAAATTTTTAAAGAAGGCTTCCGAAGATAAAGTCGAGATTCAAAGATATAAAGGTCTGGGTGAGATGAGTCCTGAACAGCTATGGAGTACTACTATGAATCCTGAACGGAGAACTATGAAAAAAGTCACCCTTGAGGATGCTGTAGAGGCGGATCGTATATTTAAAACACTTATGGGGGATGAGGTAAGCCTTCGCAGAGAGTTCATCGAACAACATTCTGCAGAGGTGAAGAACCTGGATGTTTAATTTTCTGTTTATACCTTTAATCTTGACTCTCTCAACTCCGATTCTCAGTAAGGTCGGATATGGTTTCTCTTACATCAAAGATGTGGCATCAAAAGATGCGAATACATTTACTTTGAGTTTCGAGTTCGAGACTAAATTGAGATTTAAAAAGGTAGATTTGAAAAGTGGTCTCAAGGTTGAAGCACTCCATCTGAATAAAGATAATTACATATATTCTATCGGTATCGAGCCGGTTGTTTCCTATTCACTCTCCCCCTCTTTTTGTTTGTGTCTCGGATATGGCTATCTGCACATAGTAGGAAATATGATTAAAAATGATATCCCAATAGATTATGAACTTGAAAACAGCGGTATTTTAATCGGATGTAGATTTCGAGTTGATGACTTTTTGCAGATTGAAGCGGAGTATGAACACAAGAATCTTTACGAGTTCAGTCTGGGTTTAAGGACACCACATTCAACTTTTAAAGTACCATATATAACCTTCGTTTTACAACTCGGTGAAGGACTCTCTATATTTTCTACAAAACTTGTTTTTCAAAGATGATAAGCCTATTTATAACACTTGTTTTGTTGAGTACCAGTTTTGAAGAAGAGAGATTTCCCTATATAGTGGGTGTCGAAAAATTTTTCAATGTGGATGGTAGTCAAAATGTTGCTGTTACAGACTCTTTTTGCAGGTATCTGGAAAAAAGAAATATCTTTGCAGGCGTGATACGCCAGCCATTTGAAATAAGGATTGTCGATCTGATAATCGAGGGTGAACTGCCATTAAAGATAAATCTTTTAACGAGGAATTTAGTGCCAATAGGCGAGTATTCTGCAAATTCATTTAAAAAGATAGTCAACTCTATAGTTAGAGATTCTCTCAAAATTATAGAGAATGTTGAGAGTGAGGGATTTGAATTACAGAGCCTGCCGTTTTTAGAAAGTCCACCTTTTATTACCGATGTGGATGTCTTTGAAGTGATGCCAGATTTGAAAAAGAGGGTTTCAAAAAGGGTGTCCTTCAATGTAAAAATAAGCGATTTTGACCCACCCAAGGATGTGTTTTTGAATATAAGGAGGAAGGGAGGGAAAAATTTTTACATCTTTCCCATGTACCCAGATAGTTGCTTTCAGGACTCCCTTGTGAAGATTTACACTTTCCAGAAAAGGATAATACCTCGTACACTTAAAGAGATCGAATATTATATAGAGACCACCGACCTCTATGGCAATGTAAGTGAAACCGAGATTTTTGATACGAAGGTCAAGCCAGATTGGCTGTATAGTACAAAGCGAGCAGAGGTTTACTTCGATAGAATATTCTCTGTCGTATGGCTTGAACTTGTGCTGATAATGGCATTTTTGGCTTTATGATCTCAAATAATACTTTAACCACGAACCCCGCACTTATGCATAAGTGCGGGACAGGTTATCACGAATTAAATATAAGGTCTTAGATTTCTTTGGATTTGGAAATTGGGATTTACTTTGGATTTTGAATTTGGTAGTATTGGGATTTCTCAGTTTAATGTATAATCTGGGATAATAACTCCACAAATGGGTATTTCACTTCTTGTAAAAAATTGTTCTGAACTCATAACCCTTGCAGGAAAACATCCCCGCAAAGGTGTGGAGATGGAGAATATCGGAATCATTAAAGATGGGGCAGTAGCAATTTTAAACGAGGGGATAGAGTGTGCTGGTAAGACCGATGAAGTTATTAAAAAGGTAGAGATCACCCCAAAGACTAAAACCATAGATGCAACGGGAAAGTTAGTTATGCCTGGATTTGTCGACCCACATACACATCTTGTATTTGCAGGCACTCGAGAGACCGAGTTTGAACTCCGACTCAAAGGTCTCAGTTATGAGGAGATTGCAAAGAGAGGTGGTGGAATTAAAAATACTGTCAGGGCAACGAGAGAAGCTTCTGAACAAGAATTGCTTGCCCTTGCAAAGATCAGACTGGACAGAATACTTGAATGGGGAACTACCACCGTTGAGATAAAGAGCGGGTATGGATTGGATTTCGAGAATGAAATGAAGCTGTTAAGAGTCATACATGAATTGAACAGAATCCATCCGATGGAGATAGCCTCCACCTTCTTGGGTGCTCACGAGGTTCCGGAAGAACAGAGCAAGGCGGAATACATAAATTTAATAAAAGGGATGATTGTAGAGGTTTCAAAAATGAGTCTGGCAGAGTTTTGTGATGTATTTTGTGAGAGGGGGGTATTCAGTTATGATGAATCCCTTGAAATTTTGAAGTTTGCAAAAGGACATAAATTGGGTTTAAAGGTGCATGCGGATGAACTCTCCACATCGGGTGGGTCACTGCTTGCTGGTAAACTCGGAGCAATTTCTGCAGACCATCTCGTATACCCTTCCCCTGAAGGGTTGCAACTAATGAAAAAGAGAGGCGTTGTGGCGGTTTTACTCCCGGGAACCAGTCTGACACTCAAATCTAAAAATTTTGCACCAGCAAGGAAACTGATAGATATGGAAATCCCTGTAGCATTAGCAACCGATTTTAATCCTGGCACCTGTTTAATCGAAGGGATGGTTGTGATTATTGGATTGGGGTGTTTGCTACTTGGTATGACCCCCGCAGAGACGATAACCTCCTCTACGATAAATGCTGCCTGTGCGATAGGCAGAGGAGATAGAATCGGCAGTATAGAGAAGGGGAAACAGGCAGACATAATAATACTGAACATCCCTAATTACAAGCATCTCTCCTATCGCTTCACAACGAACTTTGTAAGGTATGTAATAAAAAAGGGCAAAGTAGTGGTCAGTACGGAATAAATGGGGACGGTTCTCTTTTTTTCTTGTGGAGTTAAAAGATTTCCTAACAAAGGAGGCAGACCCAAAGAGATATGAAAAGACAAACTAAAAAGAGAACCGTCCCCATTTAAGCGTTATTCTTTTTTCTTGACAAAAGATACATTTTTCTGTAAATAGATGGAAGGTGAAGGCAGAAGTAAGTATTGATGAAGCACTTTGTAAAGAGTGTGGTTATTGTATTGATGCTTGTCCCAAAAAAATATTGGAGGAGGTACCTTATTATAACCAACAAGGCTTCCATCCTGTCCGAATTACCCAAATAGAGGAATGTACAGGCTGTACATTATGCTATCAGGTCTGTCCTGAGATAGCAATTGAAGTTAGAAAATTATGAATAAGAGAAAGCGACTTTCACCAAAATCTTCAAAGCCCAAAAGATCGATGTTGAAAACGAAATATAAAACAGGGGAGAGAATGTTGATGAAAGGGAATGAGGCTCTGGCAGAGGGTGCTGTTCGTGCTGGGTGCAGATTCTTTGCAGGCTATCCAATTACACCCCAGAATGAGATTCCTGAATATCTTTCGTGGCGACTCTTCGAGGTGGGAGGGACATTCATTCAGGCAGAGTCCGAGATTTCTGCTATCAATATGTTATTTGGTGCATCCGCTGTGGGCGCAAGGGTAATGACTTCGTCATCTGGATGTGGAATAAGCCTGAAACAAGAAGGAATATCATATATGACAGCTGCTGAACTTCCCTGTTTCTATGCCTCAGTAGTCAGAGGAGGTCCTGGGCTTGGCAATATTTCGCCTGCTCAATCCGATTACTTTCAGTCAACTCGGGGAGGGGCTCAGGGCGACTATCGGGTTATCTGTCTCGCACCTAACTCTGTTCAGGAAATGGGGAATTTCCCTAAATTAGCATACGACCTTGCTGACAAGTATAGGAATCCTGCAATGGTGCTTGCTGATGGTCTATTGGGGCAGATGATGGAGCCAATGGGATTTACCTTTGATTTTATTGATGTTGATAAACTCCCACCGAAGGATTATATATTAACAGGCTGCAAGAATAGAAAAAGAAGAATCATAAACACACTCAGGATGGATTCTGATAGGCTTGAAAAATTTAACTGGAAACTTTATGAGAAATATAAAAGAATAAAAGAGAACGAGGTAAGATATGAGGAGAGATACACAGATGATGCTGATATTATTATCGTAGCCTATGGAACAGCCGCCAGGGTGTCTATAGATACTCTTGTGAGAGGGAGAGAAGAGGGAATAAAAATTGGTCTTATTAGACCCATCACTTTATGGCCGTTTCCCCGAAAGATAATTAATGAACTTGCCAGCAGGGTTGAAAATTTCCTGGTAGTTGAAATGAGCATTGGACAACTCATTGAGGATGTTCAGTTAGCTGTAGAGGGTAAAGCGAAGATACACTTCCACGGCAGGCCTGGGGGAAATGTTCCTACTGGTGAGGAAGTTTTGAAGGCAGTAAAACAGGCATTAAAGTAGATATGCAAAAGATTTTCAAGAAACCGCAAAGTATGACGAAAATTCCGATGAGGTATTGTCCTGGCTGTGGACATGCCATCGTTCATCGGTTGATAGCCGAAGTGATAGATGAATTTGACATAAAGGAGAGAACAATAGGAATTGCACCTGTGGGATGTGCTGTTTTTCTGGATGAATATCTCAACTGTGATATGATACAGGTTGCGCACGGTAGGTGTCCTGCGGCTGCCACAGGCATGAAAAGGGTCCGACCTGATGTGATTGTATTCAGTTATCAGGGTGATGGAGATTTAGCCGCTATAGGTACTGCGGAGACAATTCATGCCGCTACAAGAGGAGAGAATTTCACTGTCATTTTTATCAATAATGCTATTTATGGTATGACTGGTGGTCAGCAGGCACCAACAACGATGCCGAAGCAGAAGACTACGACTAGTGTTTACGGAAGAGACCCTAAAATACATGGTTATCCAATAAAGGTCTGTGAAATGCTCAGCGCCCTTGATGGACCAGTATATCTGGAGAGGGTTGCCCTGAACAAAGCTGCAAATGTTCTCCGTGCAAAGAGAGCACTTAAGAAGGCATTTCGGATTCAACTCGATGGACTTGGTTTTTCATTGGTCGAAATTCTCTCACCCTGCCCAACAGGATGGGGGTTGACACCCAGAAAGGCGTGTGAATATGTAGACGAAAAGATGATTTCATACTATCCACTCGGCGTTTATAAAGATTTAACACAGAAAAAACCCACATGAAACAAGAGGTAATAATAGCAGGTTTTGGGGGACAAGGAGTCATAAAGGCAGGAGTTCTATTAGCAACTGCAGCGATGGTGGAGAAGAAACACTGCACACATTTCCCATCTTATGGAGCCGAAATGAGGGGTGGAACAGCTAACTGTTCAGTAATTGTTTCTACTTCCGAGATAGCATCGCCAATAGTTACCAACCCAGATACAGTCATTGCAATGAATGAGCCGTCATTTGATAAATTTCAGCCTAAAGTAAAGAAAGGCGGGTTACTAATATATAACTCCTCGCTTATCTCAAAGAAGCCCAATAGAAACGATATAGAAATTCTTGCTGTTCCGGCTAATGAGATAGCAGAAGGGTTAGGAACTCCAAAGTCTGCCAATATGGTCGTTATAGGAGCATATGTAGCAAAGGCCAGGCCTGTTACACTTAAAAATATAAAATCTTCTCTTCCAAAAGTTTTTCCTGGCAAGGAAAAATTTCTCGCTGTAAATAAGAATGCCCTTGATAAGGGTACCGAACTTGTATAAGCTCTACCCATCCCAGCATAGCCTTAATCCTCCTTACCATTTCAACACTATTGCTGCCCATGTGAAGCCCGCACCGAAAGAAGCAAATAGAAGTGTATCCCCCCTCTTTATCCTTCCTACTCTGTTCGCCTCATCGAGTGCGATGGGTATCGTCCCGGCAGAGATATTCCCGTATTTGTGAACCGTTATGTAAGTCTTATCCATCGAGACCTTTGCCCTTCTACAGGTCGCCTCTATTATTCTGAGATTCGCCTGATGTGGGATGAAGAGTGCAATCTCCTCACCAGTCACATTCGCCTCCTTGAGCGCATAGGCTGCTGCATCACCCATAGACCTTACCGCGTGTTTGAATACTTCATTCCCTTTCATATGAACAGTATGTAACTTCTTATCTACCGTTTCATGACTTGCTGGAAGTCTCGTTCCACCGGCGGGTTGAACTAAAAGGTCTCCAATCGTGCCATCTGCTCCCCATGTGGATGAGAGAATTCCGCAGTCATCGTTCGTGGCAGCCACTACAGAGGCACCTGCACCGTCACCGAATAGTACACAGGTATTTCTATCTTCCCAGTTTGTAACCTTTGACATACACTCCGCACCTGCGAGTAGTATATACTTGCAAGTACCCGTCGTCAGAAGTCCGCTCGCTACTTCCAGTCCGTAAAGCCATCCAGAACATGCAGCAGACAAATCAAAAGCGGGAATCCCTTTGATGTCAAGACCCTTTTGAACCCAGCAGCCGGTAGAAGGGTAAAATGTGTCGGGCGTCACCGTTGCGACGATTATCGCATCCAAATCTGATGCATTCAAGCCCGCCTGTTGTAGTGCGAGTTTAGATGCCTCAACTACAAGGTCGGAAGTGGCTGTATTGTCATCCGCTATTCTTCTCTCTTTTATACCGGTGCGTGTCGTTATCCACTCATCTGAGGTATCAACCATCTTTTCGAGTTCGGCATTGGTCAAGACCTTCTCAGGCAATGCAGAACCCGTTCCAATTATCCTCAATTTCTTCACCTTGCTCTCCTTTTAAGATACCTATGAACGACAGATACTATCTCTCCTGTCTGTACCTCTACGCCCTTTGTACCATCTATTATCTTCACCCGTTGTGGTTCCTCTTTTGCTATCTTCAAATACTCACTTCTGACACGGATATGAAATTCCTCTCGTTCTTTTTCAATCCTATCGGTCTTCGATAACCTTTTTAGCCCAACCCTTACAGGAAGGTCTATTATAAATGTGAGGTTCGGTTTGAGACGCTCTGTAGCAAAATCATTTATCATTCGAGCAGTTCTCATAGAAATTTTCCTTCCACCGCCTTGATAGGCAAAGGTTGAATCGGAGAACCTATCTGAAATCACTACCTTGCCAATTTTTAGAGCAGGTCTTATGATTCGAGAAACATGTTCAGCACGGGATGCGGCATAAAGGAGGAGTTCGGTTTTTTTGGACATACCATAATTTTCAGCATCCAAGAGTAGTCTTCTTATCTTCTCTGAAATCCTGGGTCCCCCGGGTTCTCTTGTGAAGATACACGGAATTTTCTTGTTTTTTAAATATTTATAGAGCCGTTTAGCCTGGGTTGTCTTTCCAGATCCCTCGATGCCCTCAAAAGTAATGAACAGTCCCCCCATCACTTTTTGGATTTCTTTCCATACTTCCGTATAAACTTTTCAACTTTTTCTCTACATATATTATCAGGAAATTGCGCAGGGGGTGATTTCATAAAGTAAGAAGATGGCTCACGGATGGCACCGGATATCTTGTTATCGAGTGCTAATTTCATACATCTGATTGCATCTATGACGACGCCAGCAGAATTTGGTGAGTCCCATACCTCAAGTTTTAGCTCTATATTTAGTGGAACATCACCGAACGTTCTGCCTTCTACACGCATGTGCGCCCACTTCCTATCTTTGAGCCATGCAACATAGTCTGAGGGACCTATGTAGATATTTTCCTCTCCTATATCGTAAGGTATCTGTGATGTTACAGCCTGTGTTTTTGATACCTTTTTTGAAGCGAGTCTCTTCCTTTCAAGCATATTCAAAAAGTCCGTATTCCCACCCACATTCAACTGGGAGGTGCGTTCTAAGGTTACACCACGGTCGTTAAATAGATTTACCAGAACTCTGTGTAGAATAGTGGCGCCAACCTGCGATTTTATATCATCCCCAATAACAGGGAGTCCAACCTGACGGAATCTTTTCTGCCAGTATCTCTCCCTCGCTATGAAAACAGGTATACAGTTTATAAAACCACATCCAGCTTCTAATACCTGTTCAACATACCATTTCGTTGCTTCTTCACTGCCCACAGGAAGGTAATTGATTACCATATCGGTCTTCGTATCTTTCAGAACACCCACAATATCGGCAGTGGGACCAGGTGCCTTCTCTATTATCTTTGACAGATATTCACCGAGCCCGTCGTGTGTCATACCACGAAGAACTCTAACCCCAAACTTTGGAACACTGCAAAATTTATAAGTGTTATTCGGGTAGGTGTAAATTGCTTCGGCAAGATCTTTCCCCACTTTCCGTTTATCTATATCGATGGCAGCGGAGAATTCGATATCGCCTATGCTATAACCACCAAGATTGGTATGCATAATTCCAGCAATCCTCTCCCCCTCTTTAGCATTTCTGTAATAATGAATTCCTTGAACTAAAGAGGAAGCACAATTACCGACGCCTATTATTGCAACCTTTATTTTTCCCATTATACCTCCTTTGTTCTTAATCTATAGAAAAGTTCAAAAAAAAGTCAAGAAAAAAGAAACCTACGAATCACACGAAATACACGAATAATATGAAACAATACGAAATATGTAGACAGAGCCCATATTTGAGAAATCCCAATATTACAAAATCCAAAATCCAAATTAAATCCCATAAATCTGCGGGAATCTGCGTCCAAAAAATACGAGTTTTATAATTTAAAAGAGTGACCCTAAATTCCCCCTTGGCAAATCACCTCCTTTAAAATTGATGAAGAAAAGAGTTGACTTTTGCATGAATTTATTGCATTATATATTATCATGAAATCGAACTTTTTCTTTTCATAATATAAATGTTATATGAAATCGGTTTGGACTCTCAGAAGAATGTTTTCTATAATAAGATAAGAAATTAAGGAGGTGAGAGAAGATGGATAAAACAGCAGTGAAGATTCCTATTAAGGATCTTAATAAGATTTTGAAGGCATACCACACCATCGGTGACTTTTTGGAGCAATATATTGATCCGAAATTACTTTACAAAGAAGAGTTTGTTGAGGGAATGGATGTTGCCCTTACTGAAGTAGCTCGCAAGAAAAGCAAGAGGGTGAAAAACTTTGATAATTTTGTCTCTTAAATGAAATATGCGTAGGGTTGAAAAAACCTAAGTATTTACAAGGAATTTAAAAACTCTTCCTGTGGATATCCAGAAAGAAGCATGGGAAATAGTATGTATACTTCGCGAGGATGTATTTGATAAAAGGTTGAATATTAAGAAACTTGAATGGGAGATATGGGAGATATGGGGACATGGGAGATATGGGGACGGTTCATTCATTATTCATAAAATTGTAATTGTTTGAAAGTTAAATCAAAAACAACTAATGTGACCTAATCGGGGGTTACCTGTGAAAAAGTTGTTACTCCACCTCCGGTGTTCAAAATCCCAATTAAATCCCTTCTATTTGCGTCTTGATAGGTTGTGAGATTGCGGAACCTGTTCCGAGCACATTCACTTCGTTCAGTGTAAACTCCACGAGGAATCTCCGAGTTTGCTTCGTCCCTCGCAATGAGTGGGAAGCGGGGCTTAATGTTTTATTCTTTTATATTTCCTTTTGGGCAATCTTCTCTTTTTTGGTTTTCTCAATTTTCTTATTCTGTCTCTAAGTTTCGCAGCATCCTCAAATCTTAACTCCTCAGCCAGCATACGCATCCTCCTTTCAAGTT
>JAUXAN010000069.1 GCA_030619885.1 bacterium | reverse complement strand
GTTCGCATAGTAAAATCTTGACAATGAATTGATTTTGTGGTAAGGTAGAAATATGAAGAAAATCAAAAACTTAACCAGCATAGAAGATTCAGCCTTGAAAGAGTTTGTAAGGAAAACCAATGAATCCTTTAAGAAACGGGTTAAGCAATTCATCTTTTACGGCTCAAAACTTAGAGGCGACTTCGATGAGGAATCAGATATAGATATTCTTGTAGTTCTTGACAGTGTTTCTGACTTTGAAAGAGAACAAATCTGGAGTATTGCTAATGATATTATTATTGAATATGGAATTCTAATTTCCCCCAGAGTGATTGATGAACAGGAGATAGTAGCAAAACAAAGATATGGAGTTCTATTTTACGATGAGGTTGAGAAAAATGGTATCAAATTATGAAAGAGAAAGAGATAAAGGAACAAGTGAACCACGAATTCAGAAAAGCGGAAAAGACTCCAGCAGATTGTTAACTCATTTGAGAGAAAGCAGAGAAGAAAGTGATTATGGATATATCATTGAGACCTCCCAGGAGAATGCTAAGAGAAGGATTCTCGACGCCAAGAAGATAATAGAAGAAGTGAAACATTACCTTGAGAAGAGGAATTATTTATAAAGTATCAAAAAAGGAATTCTGTAAAAATAAGGAGTTTTTGGCAGAGATTACGGAGCCTGTGAGTCTGATTTGAAATTGCCACACCCCGACAAAGCAGGGTCTAAAGACCCTGCACTACCTCTCCGTTCGGAACGGGTCTCGCCCCATTAGATAGCAAGCATCTAACGGGGTGAACAATGACATTGTTGGTCAGCATGTTTGAGAAATAAATGGAAAAACCCGAATCTATAAAAAAGATACTGTTAATTACACTTCCCACCTGTGCAATTGTGGGTATAGTTATGGGATATCAGATGCCTGAGTATAAGAAAGTTTTTGGTGTGCTTGTCTATATGGGACTCTCAGGAATAGTGGGACTTCTGACAAATATGCTGGCTATTAGAATGATACTGGATTATGTTTATGTTCCACTTGGATTTATGAGGATACGCCTCCCGGGTTCGGGGCTCCTCCCTAAGTATCTCCCGGAAAGCATAGAGGCTATAAGTGAAGCATCTACAGAAGTGCTGACCCCTGAAGCAGTTAAAAAAGGAATAAAAGACCAAAAAGTTATTGAAAAAATCGGAGATTTGCTTCAAGACGATTTCACTACTGGGCACACACTTGACCAATTTATTAGTTTAGCATCAAAAACTGTTGTTGACTGGGTTGAAACGGATAACTTTTACTTCTTGCTCAGAGACGAAATCATCAAAAAGTATGCCGAGAAGAAACACTCTGTTAAGGCTTTTGCCGTTAAGGTTGCTAACTGGTCTGGAGTTATTGATTATGATGACTTGACCTATAAGATAATAGATGGAATAAAAGAGAAAGCAAGTGAACTTAAGGGCGACCGTAAGGCTCTTGGTGAACTAAAAAACAGTTTACATAAATTAGTAAAAGGAATAACAACTCATAGCGAAGACCTTGAAAAAATACTCACTTCATCCCTTGATACAGTTCTTAGAAAATTTGATTTTGGGAGCGTAATCAAGGATAAACTTGATGAGTTTTCGCCTCCTGAAATTAAACAGATGGTTCTTAAAATAAGTTCTGGATACCTGGGCTGGATTGAAATATGGGGTGGAATATTGGGAACCTTTATAGGTATAATTATGGGGCTTATAACATGGAGGTGGTTATGAAAAGAAAAAACCCCATACGGATTCAGAAATCCATACGGATTCAGAAACCTACACGGGAAGAAGCATGGTGGAAGAAATGGAAAAAAAGACTGAGGGCATTAGGCCTGGGTGGTATAGGAGCAGTAATTATTGCATTATTAACTCGTGGAAAGATAAAACTCAGAGGATAGGCTGATGAGATTGCGGAGTTTTTTCCGAGCGGTAGCGAGGAACCTGCTCGCAATGACAAAAAGGGGTTCTCCATGTTAACTATGTCAAGATATAACCCTATTAGACTTGCATGGCTTACGATGGGTTTCACCGCAATGGTGGGACAGATAGTTTTGATGCGAGAACTGATAGTCGTATTCTACGGTAATGAGGTGTCCATTGGAACAATTCTCGCATCGTGGCTCTTCTGGGTAGCAGTAGGTAGTTTCGGTCTTGGAAGATTGGTTGACCGAGTCAAGAAGAGGGTCAGTTTACTCATTCTCTGTGAGATAGCGATTTCTATTATCCTGCCGCTCTGTGTAAGCGGTGTCAGAGTTTCGAGATTCTTACTCAATGTAGAATTCGGTGAAATCATTGGTTTCTTCCCTATGTTTTACACATCGTTTATAATCCTCGCCCCTCTATGCATAATTTGTGGATTTCTTTTTGCACTCAATTGCAGAATACCCCTTTTGGAACCTACCAAACCAGTAACCCAGATAGGCAGGGTTTATATATTTGAATCACTCGGCGCAGCCATAGGAGGAGCACTTACAAGTTATTTTTTGATAAAATATGTCTCTCCATTTCAGATCGTTGGAATCGTCAGCGGGTTGAATCTTTTTGTCGCTACCCTGCTTGCTCTGACAACCGCACGGACCTGGACCTACCTGACCGTATCACTTCTGGGAGTTTCCATCTATTTTACCATATCGGGTGGAGAGAAACTCGGAGTGTATCTGAACAATTTTAGATGGGGTGATTACGAGCTGTTGCATACCAAAGACTCTGTATATGGAAATATTGCGATAACCAAGAAAAATGAACAGAGAAATGTATATGCAAATGGTCTCTTGCTCTTTTCGACCCCTGATACATTTACGGTTGAAGAATCATCACATTTCCCTCTGCTTGAACACCCTTCTCCCCGTTCTGTACTTCTAATAGGTGGAGGGGTAGGTGGTGCTATAGGCGAGATATTGAAGCATAAAGTAGAGAGAATAGATTATGTAGAACTGGACCCGTTGATAATAGAGACATCACTCAAATTCCTTCAGAGTGAATTCACGGCACCACTCGATTCTCCTCAAGTAAAAGTTATATATACAGACGGAAGGTTCTTCGTGAAGAATACAAATTCAAAATACGACTGTATCATAATAAACCTACCGAGTCCGTCCACCGCACAACTGAATAGATTCTACACTGAAGAATTCTTTAAAGAGGCGAAAGAAATCCTCAATCCTGGCGGCATACTCTCCTTTAGCGTTACCTCTGCCGAGAATTATATAAGTAGAGAACTTGGACAATTTTTGAGTAGTCTACACAAAACTTTAGCTATTTTCGATAATGTCGTAATAATTCCTGGCGATGTCAACATATTTCTGGCATCAAATAAAAAGGGGATGCTCTCTTTGGACCCATGGGTGCTTGTTCATAGATTGAAAGAAAGGGGGGTTGAGACAAAATACATAAGGGAATATTATCTTCCATATAGAATGACAGAGGAACGGATTGCATACCTCCAACAGAGAATAGCGGAAGAAAAAGGAGCGAGGATAAACAGAGATTTTTATCCAATATCTTACTATTATGATATGATACTATGGTCAACCCACTTTCAGACTAAGGAAAGGCAGATATTTACTTATTTTTTCAATTTAAATTTTAGACTCGTTTTACTCACACTCGTGGGCTTTGGGATAGTGATGTTCTGTCTCAGTTTAAAATTCAAAAACCTTCCAATCTTATTAGCCGTGGGAACAACAGGCTCAGCAGAGATAGTATTTGAAGTTTTGACGATGCTGGCGTTCCAGATTCTATATGGGTATATCTATTACAAATTGGGTGTGATTCTCACAGCGTTTATGTTAGGATTGACCTTCGGTGCAATATTCATTGTAAACAGGATGAAAAGGGTTGATTTAAAATTAACTGATTTTGCAAAGATACAACTTGCAGTTTGTGTGTATCCGCTCATCCTATTTTCAGTATTTACTCTATTATACCATACAGGTCCTTCGAAATTTTCAGTAGAAATTATATTCCCTCTATTAACATTTATTGCTGGATTCGTTGGTGGGATGCAATTCCCGCTCGCAAACAAGTTATATCTGCAAAGGGTAAAGAAGGTCGGGCATACTGCAGGTATAACTTATGGAATAGACCTGTTCGGTTCATGTGTAGGTGCTCTGTTTGCCGCTGCGATTCTGATACCGATACTTGGCATTCCTGACACCTGTTTCATTGTAGCGATGTTAAATGGGATAAGTCTGGCATTAATAATATTAACAATATATAGAAAATCCCAATACAACCAAAACCAAAATCCAAAGTAAATCCAAATGTCCAAATCCCAAGTAATCTAAATTCTTTTCGTGACAGTTCGTGTATTTTGTGGGTAGCAATTACCCTGCTTTTTCTAAAGCATCCTTGATCTCTTTTACAACTTCTGAATTGGATTCGTTTTTGAGTGCCATTTCCAGACCCATTTTTGCCTCTTTTCCACCAATCTTACCGAGACTCCATGCGGAATGACCCCTTACTATCGGATACGGACTTCTCAGAGATTGAATTAAGACTGGAATTGCCGCAGGGTCACCGATATTGCCCAGTGCGACCGCCGCATTCCTTTGAATAGATTCAAAATTTATCCACCCCGCTCCCATCTGATTATGACGGAAATGTTCACGATATTCGACTTCACTCATCTCAAGCAGTGGAATTAAAGGAATGCTTGGACCAACATAGCCATATTCTGGTTTCCTCTCTTTCGGTTTGACCTTTCTGTTCAGCGGACAGACATCCTGGCAGGTAGTGCATCCATACAATCTGTTACCCCACATTTCACGAATCTCAACTGACATCGCCCTTTTCTGGTTTGTTATGTGTTGCAAACATTTTGAACGATCGAGAATATACGGGGAGACTATCGCAGATGTAGGACAACTTTCTATACATACACGACACTCACCGCAACTTCTTACAAGGGGCTCATCAACTTCGAGTTCAACATCGGTAAGTAATTCGCCAAGCACCACTAATGAGCCATATTTTTCAGTCATTATTATTCCATCCTTGCCATACCATCCTACCCCTGCCCTTTCAGCCATCGGCTTCTCCGCCAGTGGACCACAGGAGTAAGATTTGAAATGTGTTTGAACTCCTTTTCTTTTTAAAAATTTGGCAACTTTTTTCAGTTTTGTTTCAGTGTCATGATAATAATTTCGCCGGGTATATCTTGCAATTAGCCCGTGTGGATTCCCTGCACTGCCAAGGTCTTCAAGTTCTGAGGTCAGATAACATTCCGCAGCTACAACTACAGATTTCGCTTCAGGTAGAACAACTTGTGGACTGCAGAATGCGTCAATGGCTTCTATTTTCCAGTATTCATCTATAAAAGGGTCGCTTCGGGTCTGCTTTTCGATTTTCCTCGCTGCTTCGATAAATGGTTCTGCGGATGTGATTTTGATGACATCGAGTCCTATCTCTGCAGCAAACTCTTTCAGATCCGATGTGAGCCGGCTCATTTACCGCTTTTCTGAATCTTCAGTGCCTTTTTCAACTGTTTCTTAGTTATGTATCCTTCCTCCACCAAGATTTCGCCAATCTTCCTACCTTTCTTGATGGACTCCTGATGTTCGAGAGCGACGCGTATATACTCTGGCCCGATAACGCCCATATCGATCAAAATCTCTCCTAAAAGTTTACCCATCTCCCCCATTGTATATATCATCGCTTTTCCCGTCAAGGAAAAAAGAACAGAAGCACAAATAGCACGAACTAACGAATGACACGATAGGTCAACCCTTGTGGTTGCCCAAGAACAGGCATGCCTGTTCACTACATCGGAAGACATAGGGCCAGATTTTCAAATCACACTCTTTACAATCTCTGTAGTTTAAATTTATGTTTATGGCTCACATATTACAAACATTTTTTGTGAGAGGGAAGGTACATGGTACCCTGGTACCAGTAGGATTAAGGTATATGAAAGTAGATCTGGTGAAGGAGCTTAAGGTAATAGCTGTAACTCGTAGAGTTACAGCGTTTGCAAAATTGAATTTGAAAAATGGTTGACTTTCTGATGAATTTATGGCATATACAGAGACAGGTAGGAGGTCAACATGACGTATTACGAAATTATGACAGGTATACACAATATATTTGATTTCAGATTAAATATGATAAAATATGCCGAGAAAATGGGAATCTCTGCAGCAGCTCGGGAATACAAGACTACCCGTCGTACGGTGCGTAAATGGGTAAGAAGATACAAGGAAAAAGGTTTGAATGGACTTGAAGATAAATCTCGTGCACCTCACCATATACCTCACAAGACACCGAAGGAAATAGAAGATATGGTTATAGAACTACGCAAGACTCATCCTGCCTGGGGGCCTGAGAGATTAAAGATGCATTACGATCTTTCCATTTCTACAAAGGCAATAGGACGAATAATTCGTCAGGCAGGCTTGGTAAAGAAGAGAAAGAAAAAATGGAGGAAACAGCGAGATTTAAGAGAAGTGAAGAAGGCATTAAAGCCATTGAGTTTCATACAGATGGACACAAAAGATTTGAGCGATATAGAAAAGTATTGGCTACAGATGAGGAGATTGAATTTACCCAGATATGAGTATACTGCTCGAGATGTAAGAACTGGAGGAACATGGTATGCTTATGGAGAGAGCAATAATTCATCTAATGCTACTTTATTTGCCGGGTATTTACTTGGACAACTGAAGCACTATGGAGTGAAGCCAGAGGATGTAATAATCCAGACCGATAATGGTTCAGAATTTATAGGAAGCGTAACAAAGAAAGACAAGAGCGCATTTGAGAAAGTCCTTAAAGAATTTAATGTTAAATACAGTCGCATACCTCCTTCTGCACCAACATGGAACAGTGATGTAGAAGCTTTTCACGGAATGGTCGAGGATGAATTTTATGATATAGAAGACTATTGTGGAACTGGAGAGTTCAAAGCAAAAGCATATGCTTATCAGTTGTATTTCAATTTTAAACGCAAGAACAGGTATAAGGGCAGAAAGACACCTGTTGAACTCCTCAAGGAGATAAAAGGAGGAGAGATATCACCCCAAGTTTTTAATCTTCCTCCTATTATTTTAGACAATCTTCTTGAGGAGATACCGAAGGGTGGTAACCTTGTGGGGTTGTCAGTCAA
>JAUXAN010000060.1 GCA_030619885.1 bacterium | reverse complement strand
TTCTCAAAAAGAAGAATAAAAGAAATTCGTGCAATTTGTCCAACCTGCCACCCACTTATGCATAAGTGCGTGGTGAATGAACACTCGTGTTTATACTATCATTATTGAAAAATCAAACTCTTCCCCTCGCTTACACCTCATTTCTTCATAAAGGACGTGATCAGATCTATGGGAACTGGGAAGAGTATGGTAGAATTCTTTTCTGTTGCAACCTCTGTAAGGGTCTGAAGGTATCTCAACTGGATGGCTGCAGGTGATTTTGAGAGTATCTGAGCGGCACTCAATAATTTCTCTGATGCCTGAAATTCTCCAGCCGCATGAATGACCTTTGCCCTTCTCTCTCTTTCAGCCTCTGCCTGCTTTGCAATTGCCCTCTGCATCTCCACAGGAAGATCGACATGTTTCACCTCTACGGTAGAGACCTTGATACCCCATGGGTCTGTCTGCTCATCTATTATCTTTTGGAGTTTCATATTTATTTTTTCTCTGCTTGAAAGGAGTTCATCGAGTTCAGCCTCTCCGAGTACACTCCTCAATGTAGTTTGAGAAATCTGAGATGTAGCATAGAGATAATCTTCCACATTGATGATAGCCTTATTGGAATCCACCACCCTGAAGTATATCACTGCATTTACCTTCACAGAGACATTGTCCTTTGTTATCACATCCTGTGGCGGCACATCCATCGTTATTACCCGTAGCGAGACCTTGACAGGTCTGTCGATAAAAGGTATCAGAAGTATAATCCCTGGTCCCTTCACCCTATGGAATCTACCCAACCTGAATATCACAGCACGTTCATACTCTCTCAAAATTCTGATTACATTGGGTAAAATGATTATACACACAAAAATAATTAAAAAAAGCCAGATAAACATTTTTCCTCCTTATATTTTTTCAACTTTCAAAGTGAGCTTATCAAAGCCAACTATTTTTACCTTTTCCCCTTTTTTTATCACCTCCTTTGATTCGGCACCCCAGATTTCTCCATTTACGAACACCTTGCCTTCCTTGTCAATCTTTGTTCGAGCAACAGCAATTTCACCAATCAGCCCCTCTTTACCAGTGGTAGGTTTTTTAAACTGTACCCTTATTCCCATACCAATAGCAAATATAAACAAAGCAGCTGTAATAACAACGGCAGGCAGAATTACCTTCCAAGAAATCTTCAAGAAGGGCACATCTGTATTCATAAGCATAATAGAACCAAAAGTAATTGCTATTATACCACCGATGGTCAATAACCCATGGGATGTGATCTGGGTTTCGAGGATAAAAAGGATTATTGCTAAAATGATGAGGAGTAATGCTGCAAAATTGACAGGGAGCATCTGGAATGCAAAGAACGCCAGGATCAGACAGATACTTCCTACTACGCCAGGAAAGATTGCACCCGGGTTCTGTAGTTCAAAGATGAGTCCATACATTCCTAAAAGGAGCAGTATATACGCTATATTCGGGTCTGTTATTACGGATAGAATTCTATCCTTCAATCCCATCTCGATTTTTTTTACTTCTACATTTTTTGTTTTGATGACCACCTTCTTATCTTCGAGTTTCACCTCCCTCCCATCGAGTTTCTCGAGCAGTTCTTGTATATCCTTGCAGGTGAAGTCAACGATATTTTTTTTCACCGCCTCTTCATTTGTTGCAGAAATAGATTTTCTGACCGCCTGTTCTGCCCATTTCACATTTTTTCCCCTCTCCTTAGCGATAGATCTGATATATGCGGCAGCATCGTTTGTAACCTTTTCAATCATCTTCTCATCCATCTTTTCTTTACCGACTGATACTGGGTGAGCGGCGCCTATGCTGGTACTTGGTGCCATCGCAGATATATGTGCAGCCAGAGTTATGAAGACTCCGGCTGAAGCAGCCCTTGCGCCTGCAGGTGCGACAAATACACATATTGGAATTTTGGCATTCAGTATCTCTTTTACAATATCTCGCATGGATGTATCAAGCCCACCTGGTGTATCGAGTTGAATGACCAGTACTTCTGCTCCGTCTTCTGTAGCCTCTGCAATTGCTTTTTTTATAAATCGTGATGCCACAGGAGAAATTATCCCATCAAACACAGCCACATCTACATGTGACGTCCCCAATCCCAGCGCAGGTATTAAAAAGAATAATAAGAGGTAGTTCATATTAATTCTATTACTAAAAAATAAAAAAATGTCAAGGAAAAAGAACCTACGAAGAAAAGCACAGGAGTCTCCTACGACCGTAGGGGCAAACTTTAGGAGTTACCCGCTCTGTGCTTACCCCGCACTAAACTAAATCATGGTGCGGGGTTTATCCGTCCATACGGACCCGTAGGGGCGACCGTGTTTTTTACTTGACAATAAAAAAATTTTAAACACTATATAATATATAATAAAATGAATGCAAGGGGGTGTTAGAAAAATTGCCTGTAAGAATTAGATTAAGAAGAATAGGGAAGAAAAAACAACCTTCCTTCAGAATTGTGATAGCGGACTCTCGACATCCGCGCGATGGTAGATTTCTTGAAACGGTTGGTTACTACAACCCGCTCCGTAGTGAAGAGATGGAGATTGATACAGATAGGGTAGAGTATTGGCTCAAACAGGGTGCAAAACCAACAAATAGTGTTTCAAGATTGTTGAACAGAAAACTGAAAAAGGAGGTCCCAACACCAGAAACCGAAAAAGAATCTGCAGAAACTGAAGATTAAAAAGGAGGTTCAAATGAAGGATCTGATTATATACATAGCCAAAGCGCTTGTAGATCGTCCCGATGATGTTGATGTAAAAGAACTCCATGGAGAAAAGACCGTGATTTACGAGTTAAAAGTTGGCCAAGGAGACCTGGGGAAGGTAATAGGCAGGGAAGGAAAAACTGCAAAGGCGATTAGAACTATCGTCACAGCTGCGTCAATGAAGACCGGCAAGAGGGCTCACTTAGAGATAGTTGAATAATGGAAAGAGAGTTTGTTACTGTTGGGAAGGTTGTTAAATCTAAGGGAATAAGGGGGGAGCTTTCAGTCTTCCCCCTTACAGATTTTCCACAAAGATTTTATACCTGTCCACAGGATGCTGCGCACAAGAATATCTTTTTGAGAAAAAACGGTAAATTGGAATGTGTAAAGATAGAGAGTGTCAGGATGGGGAATAAAGGAATTTTTTTAAAGTTTGAAGGTGTAGATACAAAAGAGAAAGCGAGAGCGTATATCGGCTGCACCCTGGAAATTGAAAGAGACCAGGTTTATGAATTACCACCAGATACTTATTACATATTTGATTTAATAGGAATTGAGGTGATAACAGAAGGCGGTGAGAGACTTGGTGAGATTACCGATGTTTATAGACTGCCCGCAAACGATGTCTATGTAGTGCATAAAGATAATCAGGAAATTTTGCTTCCAGCAGTGAAGGAATTTATAAAAAAAGTAGATGTTAAGAATCGTACTATGATAATCCACACAATGGATGGATTATACTGATGAGGATTGATATAGTTTCAATATTTCCGGAAATATTCGAACCACCATTTTCTCGTGGAGTTGTGAGGGTGGCGAGGGAGAAAGGGGTGGTAGAGATCGTTCCGTGTAATCTTCGCGATTTTGCAAAAAATAGTGTCGTAGATGACTCCCCATACGGTGGAGGTCCTGGAATGATACTCAAATCCGAACCAATTTTTGAAGCAGTTGAGAAATTGAGAAGAAAAGAGAGTCGGCTGATACTTCTTACACCGCAAGGTTCTCTATTCAATCAGAATCTGGCAAAAGAACTTGCTGCAGAAAAACATCTCATTTTGATATGCGGTAGATATAAAGGAGTCGATGAGAGGGTATCTAACATCGTTACCGATGAAATATCCATTGGAGACTACATACTCTCAGGGGGCGAATTTGTTGCTATGGTAATCGTTGATGCGGTTGTCCGTCTCCTTCCAGGTGTATTGGGAGATTTCTCTTCAGCAACGGATGACTCCTTTTATGGGGTAATATTGGATGCTCCATATTATACAAGACCCGATACATTTAAAGAACATTCTGTCCCTGGAGTTTTGACTTCTGGAAATCACAGGTTAATAAGAAAGTGGAGAAGAAAAGAAGCGTTGAGAAGAACTTTTTTACGCAGACCCGAACTGCTTGAGAAAGCAAATTTGACTGAAGAGGATAAGAAAATGTTGGAGGAAATAAAAAGTGGGAAAGACTAAGAAGATAGTGGATTTCATGCCCGGAGATACGGTAAGAGTATATACCAAAATCGTGGAAGGAAATAAGACACGACTGCAGTCCTTTCAGGGGACAGTAATCTGTAAACGGGGAGAGGGGGTAAGTAAGACTTTCACTGTAAGGAAAGTTACAGGGGGAATTGGTGTCGAGAGAATTTTCCCTCTGCATTCACCAAATATAGCGAAAATCCAGCAAATGAAAAAGGGAAAAGTGAGGCGCGCTAAACTTTTTTATCTCAGAAAAAAGAAAGGTAAAAAGGCAAAGGTGGCTGAGAAAAAGAAGGGAAAACCGTTGCAGAAAATTCAACCCGTGAAATCTGCAGAGGAACAGCTTGCAGCGAAATGAGAAATAGACGGCAGATAGGTAACCGGGGCGAGGATCTCGCAGTTTCTTATCTTAAGAAGGAGGGGTATAGAATATTAGAAAAAAATTACAAGGTACAAAAAGGCGAGATCGACATCATTGCAAAGGATAAAAACATCATAGTCTTTGTTGAAGTGAAAACGAGGAACACCGACCAATATGGAACTCCTCAAGAATCCGTAGATAAAAGGAAACAGAAACAACTCTTGAAACTGGCTTTACTATATCTGCAGAAAAGAAATTTTCTTGACAGTTCAGACTGTAGATTTGATGTAATTTCTATAAACCTTCAAAACAATATGCTCGAACACATTAAAGATGCCTTCACTTCGTTCTATTAACAATTTGACAGGATTAACAGGATTTTTATTCAAAGAACATTCTAATTGGACGCAGATTTTCGCAGATCACCGCAGATTACCCAAAGATATAATTCATTTGCAGCCACTCGGTTTCGTTAATCGGTTACGATGCCCGTTTCGTCATTCGGTTACGGAATTCGTCTTTTTTATCTAGTCCGATACTCTAATATCTGAATTCTCCACCTGGTATTCTGATAATCTGGTATTCTTCATCATTCCCACGATACAGGCTTCGTTACCGTTAAACTTTTAACAACTCCGAATCTATGTATATCTGCGTTAATCTGCGTCCCTAAATTCTTATCACACAACTATATTTATCTCGTATCCGCAATTGCCACAGTTTTTCCCCTTCAAGTTTGTTATTCTTGATGCAAACCATCCACGCTCGATTAAAAGTGTGCCGCAGTTTGGGCAAATCGTATTACTGCTTCCTTCAATCTGTATATTCCCCACATAAACATATTTGAGTTTCTTCTTTGCGAGTTCCCATGCCTTTCTTAAAGTCGCTTCGGGCGTTGTTTCCACCCTGAATTTATAATGGGGGAAGTATCTTGAGAAATGGAGTGGAGTATCGTCTCCAAGTTCTGCAATCCAATCTACGAGTTTTGTAATGTCGGAATCGGAATCGTTCTTTGTTGGTATCAACAGATTTGTGAGTTCAATATGGCATGACTTTTTTGCTATGGTTATGGTATTCAATACAGTCTTCAAGTCTCCCTTAACGAATTCTTTATAGAATTTTTCATCCATAGATTTCAAATCTATATTCATCGCATTTATTAAAGGAAGGAGTTTTCTCAAAGGTTCTTCATTTATCATACCATTCGTTACGAGCACATTTTTTAACTTGTGCTTGTGACACTCCTCGCCCACATCGAGCAGGTAATCGTACCACACCAGCGGTTCGGCATAAGTATATGCAACACCTATAGAATTATATCGCTTTGCTAGTTCTGCAAGTTCTGTTGGTTCGATATACTGGGTAGGAACTTTGCCTTGAGATATTTCCCAGTTCTGACAGAAAGGGCAGGAGAGGTTGCATCCATTCGGTGAAACAGAGAATATGTTCGACCCTGGGTAGAAATGGTAGAGCGGTTTCTTTTCAATGGGGTCGAGTGCAACAGAACAGGTCTCGCCATAATTTACTGCGTATAGTTTTCCATCTATGTTCTTTCTGCCTCTGCAGATACCAACTTTACCTTCTGCAAGAACACAATAATGCGGACAGACCAGACACTTTACCTTTCCGTCTACCTTTTCATAATAAGTCGCTTCTTTCATAATATAAATTTTAAGCCACAGATTACACGGATTGACTAAAACTTCTTTGAAATCGGTAGAATCTGTTCAAATCTGTGCAATCCGTGTGTTCCGTGAAATCCGTGTCATGAAATCCGTGGCTTTCAGATATCCTCAGCCTGCCTAACAGGGTTCACTGAGGATATACTTCATAATATTGTTTCATACCTTTCGATTCCTTTATGGTCAACGTTCCATTCTCTTCATAGATGATTATTCCCTCAATGCCATCAAGTTGTTCTAAAAGTTGCATCCCTTTCTCATGCCCCAGAACGAAGACGCCTGTGGCAAATGCATCCGCATCTATTGCTTCTTTGCTGATTACAGTGACACTCATACATTCTCTCGCTGAAGAGCCAGTCTTTGGATTTATAATGTGGTGGTATATTACCCCTTCCTTTACAAAATATCTTTCATAGTCACCCGATGTCGCTACAGATATATTTTTGAATCGAAAGGTCTTTAATATCTGGTCGTTTCTTGGATGTTTCAATCCAATCTTCCATTCTTTTTTGCCTATCATCCTCACATCACCCCCTGCATTCACAAGTCCATTCTTTATTCCAAAGGAAGATAACACCCCGATTGCTCTATCTATGGCATATCCTTTGGCAATTCCACCCAGATCCAACCTCACACCTTGGGGGATTTTAACCCCGATACTGTCAAACTCTATATCCTTATAATTTACAAATGGAAGTTTTGTTTCCAAAATCCTTTTGTCCAGTAACTTTTTATTGGCAAAATCGTAGTTTTTGAGCAAAGAGCCGACAGTAATATCGAATGCACCTTCTGTCAGTTCACTTACTTCAACTGCTTTTCTAATGACATCTACGAGTTCCAGGTTAGTTGATTTACCGGTTTTGTTAAGTTTTGAAAGTTCACTCGTTGTATCGTAGAGGCTCATTACAGATTCAATCCTCGCAATCTCAGAAAAAGCGGCATCGAATGCTCCATTTGCTAGTTTCTCTTCTCTGCATCCACATTTCAAAATGATGACCGTTCCCATGTGCATTTCTGTTCTTTCGTAAATTTTGCTCGCAGAGGAACAACTACTAACGATTAAAATCAAAAAGAGGAACAGTCTTTTCATATAATCTTATTATGCTTAAAATAGTTACCAAGTCAACTATAAATAGTATAAATGGGGGCAGGCGTTCGTTTGTTCGTACGGGTTCCACACATTTTTAAATTTTTGTCATTGCGAGCAGTTCCGAGCGGAGTGAGGAATCTCGGGAAGTGGCAATTTCATCGACACCGTTTCTGTCAGGCATCATTTTTTCACCCCTCAAAAATTTCGAAAGGATTAAGGTTTGATGAATATTACTACATTATAAAAGGGATTTTGAGAAATGAATGACGCAACTTTTTTATAACTGAGGTTAATTATCATTTCGCGTGAGATACCACATTCTTTGGCAAAGAATTTTGAATCCCAAATTACGACTGTATTTTTATTTGCATTGTCGATATTCTCTGAACACGGAAATGGATAGCGGTTGTAATCAAAGCGGTCAACATTAGCAATATGGAAAAAATAATTTGAAGCACAAATGAGAGGGCTATCTGAAGGTATATTTTCCCTATAATATTGATAGGCATTGGCAATTAAGAGATGATCAGTATCAAGGGCAGGATTTTGAATTTCGAATATCTTAAAAAATGAAAATAGAGAAAAGAAGATTGTGAAGACCGCAAGGGTGATTTTTGGTAATTTAAATATATAATCAAGAAATTCGAATCCCCACAGGGAAATGATTGCTATTATTGGCGCTATGGCGACAAAATATCGTGCATAACCGCCACTTTTGTAAAATCCAAATTTCCATAATATTGTATGTAAAATGAAAAAAAACAGGAAGATCACTGGAAAGAGCAATTTCTTTTGAGTTAATAAATAAGCCAGACCTATAAGGAATAGTGGTAATAAAATCCCGGTAATTTCAGGCAACAGAAATATAAAATGGAAGATGCTACCTGAACCATAAAAGCCCCTTTGCCCAAACCATGGGAAATTATTATAGAGCCAAACTATATCACCACTCTGTAAGAAGCCCAAAAAATTCCACAGAAAAATACCCAAACCCAACAGTAGAATTATTTTCCATTTTTTAATATAGATAAGTATCGTCATCCAGAAGATTAAAAAGAAGAACCCCTCAGGTCGCACCATAGGCAAGAGTGAACAGATAATTGTCGAAATTAGATAGTTTTTGTGTATAAGGAATAGTAAACTTATAGTTAATATCGTTGCAAAAATTATTTCGGTCAACGGATTTACTGATAGCAACAAATAATATGGCTGGAAGATTAAGAACGGAATTATATATTCAGAGTACCTTAATCTTTCTGCACGGGCTATTCGATATGTTATGAGGACACATAAAAGACTGATAAAAATTGTAAGAACTTTTGTAGGAAGAAGACCGAACGGAGCAACAAAAGATAAGACTGTTGTTGGTATTGGCCTTCCCCAGATGTCCAAGAATAGCCAACTATGCTTCCAAGCGTATTTTGCCATCAAATAATGAGTATAACTATCTTCCTGATAGAGTTCCTTATAATAGAGGGTAATCACAACGAGAATTGCCAAACAGGTGAGAATAAGAGATAGAAGGGCAATTCTTTTCTTTGCCTGTCTGAGCAAGGTAGAGAAAAACTCCTTGTCAGAATGGATGCAGGAGAGTTTTCTCATATGATTTTATTATCGGTGAAACAGTTTTCAAGTCAAGAGGAATTTAACCAGTTTTCTATGAAAAACCTCTGTGTCATTGCGAGCCCGCACGGGCGAAGCAATCTCAGAATAATTATTGGAGAAGAAAAGACTTGACAAATTATTAGATATATCTAATATAAAATTAATAAAGTCGGAATGCCGACTCGATTTATTCGGGTCGGCATTTTTTTATGGGAGGAACTATGAAAAATTTTGATATTGATAAACTTAAAAAGAAAGATGCACACACATGGGGACTATTTCTGAATAAGTGTGCCAAATTTGTACGCCGTGAAGTATACAGGTGGAAAGGTACTGAATCAGATTTTGAAGAAATTATGGGTGAACTTGAGGTAAAAGTTTGGAAGTATCTACAATGTAGGCTATTTAATGACTGGGATAACTTTGGTGGTTGGGTATGGACAGTTACTGATAGTGTTACGAAAAACTACTTTAAACATAAAAAGAGAGATGAGAAGCGATTTATCCCGTTCGAAGATACCCGAATAATAAATTCTGAAGATGAGGAAGATAAATTTATCCAGCAAGAGCAAAAGACAAGGGTTTGGAAAGCAATAAAGCATTTAGAGACCAAGAAGCAGAATGTGATAATATTGCACTATTACAGAGATTTAAGATATGACGAAATTGCAAGAATACTGCACACAACACGAAATAATGTTTATCAGTTGCATAAAAGAGCGAAGGAGGAATTGTGTAGAATACTAAAACGATAGGAATTTCTAAACAGCCCCTTTATCTGTGATAATCAGTGTCTGAATTGCTGAAAAAGATTGTAAGATTTATGAGTTTGTCAAGTCTATTTATATGACAAGGAGGCAAGATGAACGATAAAAATTTGCAGAAGGAAGCACTTGAGGCAGATAATAAACTATTTGAATTGCTTTGTATAAGGAAAGGATTATTTGAGGAATTGAGTTCGCATGATTCAAGAACTTTCATGCGAAGCAGTGATTTCTATGACGAAGATGAGGAGGAGAGCAAAAAAGTGCTCTACCAGAGAAAGATAAAATCTATCAATGAAAAAATTGTGGAGCAAGAATCTATTATTGAAAAAATAGTAGCAAAGGCAAAAACAAGTGGGATTGAATTGCCTCTGGTACAGATTTGCGAAGCATATAAACTCAACGAGATTGAAAGATATATTGCAATAATCCTGTTCTTTTCAGCATTTGGTAAAAGGGGTGAGCCTACTATGACAGCGGGTGAGTTGGTCAGTTTTCTATTTTACGACCGCACCGAGTTCATAATCAACAAGAAACTGTTTTATGAG
>JAUXAN010000033.1 GCA_030619885.1 bacterium | reverse complement strand
ATATTCTCTCTTTCTGAATCTTCAAGATAGAAGAAGACCTTGCCACAATTCATACAAGCCCAGGGATATATTTTTAAGACCCTTTTCATATCAAAAAATCCAGTCGCCCACGGCTTTTGCCAGAAGTATGTGGTGCGTCCCGAGGTATAAGATTTTGACTTTATTAAATCCTCTTTACAATCAGGGCACTGTTTTGTAATAATTTCTCTCATAGTACCTCCTTTATGTTAAAACTTTACATCGGGTCTATATCTACACTTATCTTTGCCGTTCCATAATCAATTTTCTGATGTAGTATATTCTTTATTAGTTTTTGAATGGCAAAAAATCTATCCGCCTTTAGTAATATCATCCATCTGTAATAACCTCTTACTTGAAATACAGGATCTGGAGCAGGTCCTAAAATCTCTATCCCCTTCCCAACTTTTGCTTTCAGTCTTTTTTCTATTCCAAAGGCTACACTCCGTGCCTCCCCCTGTAGTTTCGACCTCACCACTATCTTTCCCAATCTCGAAAATGGCGGATAGAATAATTCCTTTCGATAAAGAATTTCTTCAGAAAAGAATTCGTTGTAGGAATGGGTGGCGGCATACTTTATCGCATAATTAGAGGGCGAGCAGGTCTGGATGACCACTTCTCCACCCAAACTGCTTCTACCTGCCCGTCCTGCGACTTGTGTCAGGAGTTGAAATGTCCTCTCGGATGCCCTGAAATCAGGCAGATTCAGTGCAGTATCGGCAGAAATTACACCAACCAGAGTTACATCAGGAAAATCGAAACCTTTTGCAACCATCTGGGTCCCTAAAAGTATATCCGCTTCCCTGTTTTTAAACTTTCTAAAAAGCGACAGATGTGAGCCTCTTACTGTAGTCGTATCAAGATCCACCCTCAAAATCCTTGCCTGCAGGAATTTCTGAAGTTCCTTCTCGACTTTTTGAGTGCCGAGTCCGGTTAAAGAGATATATCTGCCCTTGCATACAGGGCAAACATTCGGCGCTCTCTTTTCATGACTACAGTAATGGCATTTAAGTTTTGGTGGTCTGATATGGTATGTGAGTGTCACACTGCACCGCGGACACCTCATAACGAATCCACAATCCATACATTGAATGAAATTAGAATGTCCCCTCCGATTTATGAAGAGGACGGTCTGCTCTTTTTTTTCAAGTCTATCTTCAAGTTTTTCTTTCAGCAATTCTGAGAAAATAAAATCCTTCTCTTTCTTCATATCTACAATGGTAACGGGCGGAAGAGGACGGGATTCAATTCTTTGTGGCAGTGTAAATAATCTAAATTTCTTTTTCTTAACATTGTTATATGTCTCGAGGGATGGTGTGGCACTCCCTAAGATGCAGAGGGCGTGTTCAAATTTTGCTCTCATTATAGCGACTTCTCGTGCATGATATTTTGGGTCTACCTCATCCTGTTTGTAGGATGTTTCAAACTCCTCATCAACGATTATCAATCCCACATCTTTTAATGGGGCAAATACCGCCGACCGTGCACCTACTATTATGTCATAGTATCCTTCTTGTATCTTTCGCCATACATCGTAGTGTTCACCAGAACTGAGGCTTGAGTGTAATACAGCTACCTTCTTTCCAAACCGGAGCAGGAATTGTGTCAAAATCTGTGACACTAAAAATATTTCAGGCACTAAAAATATGGTCTGGCGTCGAAGTTTCAGACACTCGTCGATTGCACGCATATACACCTCTGTTTTTCCGCTTCCAGTTACACCGTGAAGCAGCATCACTTCAAAGTCTAACTTTTGTAAGACTTCAATGATGTGGTTTAAAGCGTGCGATTGATCATCAGTCAGATAGGGTGGAGCCGATTCTTTACAGAAGAATTCAGAGAGTGGGTCCCTGAATTCCTCTTTATATATAGACTCGATTATGCCAGCATTCTCCAGTCGCTTTATACTTTTAGAGTCTGTTCCACTCTTTTTATAGAGTTCTAATACGGGTATCTCCTCTGGATTTTCTATAAGCCATTTCAAAGCACAAGCGACTTTCTTCGAACGAGTTTTTTCATACTCATCCAGAAGGTCTTCGATAGTCTTCTTCGATTTTATATATCTTGAAGTTTTTATCTTCAATGGGGGCTTTTTCATCTGTGTTACTATTTCAACATATCCTTTCCTCTCGAGTGCTTTTATCCTTGAATAAGTCATACGACCCGTATGGGAGGATTTGCCCAGAGATTTCAAAACAGTGCTCAGCTTAATTTCTCCCTTTTTACTGAGCATATCGATTATTTTAGAAGTCAGACTATCTTCTGCTCCAGGGATAGAGACAAGTTTTAAAATCTTCTCTTCTTTCTTGTATATGCCTTTTGGAAGCATCATCTTCATCACCTTTCCAAGAGGGCAGAGATAATAATCACTCATCCATTTTGAAAGGGGAATAAGATTTTTGGGAAAGGTAGTATCAACTGAGACTTCGACTATCTCCTTCACCTCTTCCAATTCGGTCTCTGCTTTAAAATCTACTACAAAACCTGGTAGAGTCCTACCATGAACAGGAACGAGGACGGATGAACCTAAATCAATTTTCTCTCTGAGTGCATCTGGTATAGAATAGGTATAGGTATTTTTGCCAGGAATTGGCAGGGCTATCTCTGCGAAGTTTTTTGCTTCCACAGTTAAAGTCTAAATTCAACAAGAAAAAGTGTCAAGAGAAAAGAAAGGAGAAAGGGAGAAAGTGAAAGATGGAGAAAAGACATTCATTCATTGGGAATTAAATTAGGCGGGTGTTGTGAGGCCCGAGTCTTTATTATGTGTTCCGTGAAGATGCGATATCATTCTATCCTCTCTTGGCAGAAACTAATTCTTCAACACTTTTAAATCTATATCTTTCGAATTCTCCCTGGTTAACTCTTATGAATGACCACTTACTCTTCGTTAAACCCGTAACATCTTTACACCATTGCTTTATCCTTTCGTCTTTATGCTCAACATCAATATCTTCCCTGCCTTTTGTTTCAACTATTATGTGTTGTTTCTTATCACTTAATAGAATAAAATCTGGATAGTATAGCCTAAGGTTATCTTTGGAATCTTTGTATTCTACAAAGAATCCTGTTTTAGAAACTATTTTACTGAACGACACTACGTCCTCAGCTCTATCCAAGAATTTGGCAAAATCTACCTCAAAATCATTATCGCACGGGACATAGTTAAAAATGCATCTATTAGCAGGATAAACCAATTTTGACCATACAAAAGGTCTCGTATCCGAGAGTTTTATGGTATCCTTCTTTTCAGGTTCTCTTTCGGTGAAAGTCATATCTCTGAATACATTTACAAATAAATTTATCAATTGTTCCTGAACTTCAGGAGAACTCAGTTTGTAAAGAACTCTTGGGTCTTCAAGGTCAACTTTCTCAGTAAACAATTTTTCCACAACATATTTTTTTATCACAGGATAAAAACTCGCAAAGGCACCACCGATTTTTAGTTGCTTAAGTATCTGGTCGGTATAATAGGCAATTACGCTTTTAGAATCCTGAGGCACAGGCAAATCCCATTTTCTCTTTATAACTTCCATTCCTTCGAGCATATCTATCGCCACATATTCCATCTCTAAAACTTTATTCTCTAAAGGAATGGAAAGAGTCGTTAGGTTGTCCATCTCTATTTCATCTAAATAAAATTCTCTTATGAGAATTCTTGGACTCAGGATCGGTATTTCAATGTCTTTATCCAATTTATTTTCATCTACAAATATAGTGGTTAAATTAACAGGCGTGTCTGTGTCAAATTCAGCGAATTTTATGCCTTCCTGATTTTCTAATTCTTCAAGGATATCTATCAGTCCCGGAGGTCCAATAACATCGAGAACATTTACGGATTTCTCTATATTTGCATCTTCTTCGGGAAACATCTTCCTTAAGCCTCTTCCAATGACCTGTTCTGGAAGCACTTTTCTTTTTGAAGTATAAGACCTCAATCCTACAATCACATTTACATTTCTTACATCCCAACCCTCGTTCAACATCAATGTACTTACTATTGCTTCATAGGGATTTTTTTCAGGGTTGGGGTCATCAATAGTTTTTACAAATTCTCTCGCTTTCGGCAAGTCTGCTTTTTTTACCTCTCCAGTGCTATCTGTGTGTATCAGTAATACTTTATCTTTAAGGTCTGGAACAGTAGAATTAATATATTCAAATATTTCGTCTGCTTCCTTGTTCTCAGGACATTGAAAGAAGAGTACAGGCTTCTTTGATAATGGTTTTAGTGCCTCTTTGTATTCTCGCCATCTTCTTATTCCAGCGTCAATCCATGCTCTATATCTATCAACCGCTTTCTTGGAGGCAATTTCCTCAGCGCCCTTTACTACTCCTTTTAGTGGCAATTTTACAATATTCATTTCAATGGCTTCTTTGAGTGAAAAGTCCACGATAATCCATGGGAATAAAGCCCCAGTCTCAGTTTTAGGCGTAGCAGAAAAGTCCAGCTCCATATTAATGCCTTTGCCATACGCCGAAACTAAATCTTTGTTAAGACTTAAGAGTATCTTTTTCCATGCCTTTTCAAAACTGTAGATGTGATGGGCTTCGTCTTTCAAAATCATTATATTGGAACAAGATGTCAAAACCTCTTTTATTCTGTTCTCCTGATAAATATCAGAAACATTATAAACCTCGGGCAATTCCATAACTTTATCTACATACCCTTCTACTTCTTTCTTTTTGCTCTGCCTTTGTTCTAACTGCTGGATATTGGTTAAGAATAGCACACCTTCGGGAATAACATGAATTGGGTCTTCTTTAAGGATTACTTTCAGGTCAAAATCTTCCTGCCACTCTGGTGGAATGAGTGGTAATTCTCTAAATATTTTCCCATCCTTAAAATCTCTGCAAAGCCTATCATAAATGACATTTTTCTCTCCAGCGATAAGCAAAAACCTGGAGGTATAATCATCCCTGTTTTCCCTCTTATGGTTAAAGTATGACCAGACTATTGTTAACGCCATTACATAAGTTTTACCTGAGCCAGTTGCCATCTTGAAGGCATAAAGAGGATATTGATCATAAGAGGGGTCATATCCTTGTATGGGTCCTGCGCCAAAATCCCTTGCCATATCTATAAAGTTACGCTTTTTCATCACTTCATAAACATAAATCAATGTTTCAATCGCTTCCCTCTGGCAGAACCAGAACTCAAAAGGCTCATCATCTACAATATGGTCTTCACTAAACCAGAACTGCAACAAACGGCAAGTAGTATCTGTTATGTTGGGATAGCTGTCTTCTCGCCAGGTAAATACTGCCTTACGGAGCTCATTGACTAAATATGCTTTGCTTGACCGGCGTTGTGCTGGTAATAAAAGTTCCGTTGGGATCATATCAATAGGTGAATCCTCTCTTTTCAAATACTTGCTTTGCAAAATTCCCGGTAAGCCTCTTAATTTTAGCCTCCAAGCCCACATCTAATACATCATCACACCGGCGTATTATATCGCTTGGTCTTCCACGTGTTAGCTTATAGACATAATCAACAAAATCGTTGGTAAATGGAATAAGAGGCTTATTTTCAAATTTCCCCCCAATTCGGTTTAAACTTAATCGTTTCTCTATTAATTTCTCAGCGTTTTCTTTGCTAAGCGCTTTGAGTGTTAACTTACTCTTAACTCTTCGCATAAGCGGATTTATCGGTCCTCCAATACTTACCTCCTTTTTTTCTAAAACTTGCATGCGGTTCCATCCATCATCCGAGACAGCGATAAAGAAAAGAATATTAGCAAAGCTATTTGCTTTGGGTTTTTGTATTGTTAAATCATATAACCCCCTTAAGAGTGCAAGATATATTGACTGATTTGCCTTTGAAACAAGGCTAAAGAGATATTCAAACTCATCTATGGCTAAAAGCAATGTAGAAAAGCCAGAACACTTAAGAAGATAAAGAAAATCTGTGAGATATTCTTTTGCGACTTCAATATCGTCAATCTTTCTTACTATCCCAAGTTCTCTTAATTGAGATTGATTAGGTCTTACTTCTCCTCGTAGAAAATAAAGGGCTAATTTTTTAATTTTATCTTTTCCATAGAGAATCTTTTCGTATACGCTTTTTGTTTCAGAAGGACTATCTGTAAAAAACTTATTCCCCTTTTTGATATATAGTTCTTCAAAATCAATTGATTTGAAAATTTTTTGGATGAAATCTATCCCAGGATTTTTCTGTTTTTGTTCTCCGAGAAAATTTAAGTAAATAGGAAAAATTTCTTTATGTTTTTTACTATCCTCTATTATTTTCAGCAAAGACATTGTCTTTCCCATACCATAATCACCAATGACAAAACTCAAGAAATTAGATTTTGAGTCTATTGCTTTCACAATTAAATCATTCCATTCGTTTCTCTGTTTTTCTCTATCTACCCAAGATTCCAACAGTAATTCTGTTGCCACTATTTCCTGAAAAGGTTCTGCTTTTAGTTTATATTCTTTTTCCATAAAAAATTTTTTATCCATATTTATACCTCCTTCTTAAAGAAAGTTATACTTAGGATTCTATAATAATCGCCTTCATACACAAATAACTTTTCTTCTGCACCCATAGGATGTCCTAAGGAGATTACATAATCATCGGTAACCATGGGAAGTGACCTCAAAAGTTCATCGAATCGGCTCTCTGTTAAAACCTCCTTCTTTTTTCTATATAATGATAAAGCTACATATTCACGTAAATCGACTATATCCACAATGCCCGCAGTTTTATTGAACAAGGATGAATAGCCTTCAAATAAGAATTTCTTAAACGAAGAGGCTTTGGGTTTCCAAATGAGGTTTTTTTCTGCCTGCTCCAAATTCTGATATAATAAATATATAGTGTTCTTTCCCTTCTTTATAAGGCTACATTGCTCCAATATTTTGAGCCATCTCGTTATCCGTTCTTCTTTTTGCTTTTGTGAAAAAGCTTCTATCTTTTTAGATATTACCTCCACAAAATGGTCTTGCATCACTTGATTTTTCCCTGACATTAATCTTTTAATTTCTTCAATAAATTTAAATTTAAGCATATCAATTTCTAAAAAAATAGCCCTTGAAACTCTATTAAATTCTTCAGTTTCTCGCTGGCTACTTTCTAATAAAAGTTTCCCATTTGCACTGAGTCTGATTAAATCACTAAAACCTACTATAAATCCAAGTTGTCTCAGAGATGGAATAACCATTCCCCTGAAAACACTTTTTTCACTCTTATTAGGATATAAGTTCAAAATACATTCTCTTTGAGATTCTCTATTAAAAGCATATTTGTCTATACAATCCATACTTTTTATTAACATCGCTATCTTAGTTTCCTTTATCAGAGGAACCTTCATATTTTCAATCCTTCACTTTTGCATAATTTCATAAATTGGCAGTGTTCACAATGTTGGCGATTATTTACTTTAGGGAATTTAGGGGATTTATCCTTTAATATAGTATTGTAATCCTGATTTCTAAAATATAAAAACCGTTCTCTTAATTTGCCATCTATAGGGAAGATGTATATTTGGGCAAAGGTTATGGGTTTGACATAAGCAAAGGGGTCCCTTGTAGGGAAGAAGTAAATTATTCCCCAGTTTATGTCTTTATTTTTTTCATTCTCGTAAGCAAGTGCATAACCTGCACATGTGAGTTGATAAAAAGGTTTAAATTCTATGCCACTTTTAATATCCCCGACAACTTTATATTCTTCAATTAAGAAATCGGGTTCAACACAACTGCTGATTCCTATTTCTGTTGGTCTAGGCTTTAGTTTAAGAGAATGCGCAATATTTAATTTAAGATGATTCAAATCCAGATCTTTGCTACCATTGAACATAAGAGAATGTAAGAGCTTCATTCCTAACTCTGCCCTTCCATTGCTGTTCAATAATTTCAAGAGCCAATCGGGGTCTTCATAATCTCTTTCCATAAGTTCTGATAATTTATTTAACTTTCGCTGATTTGAGGTATGAAAATTATTAGAAAATTGATCGTTGATTTCTCGAATAATCTGATAGGCTCTGCTGTTTTTTTTAGGCATTTCTTTACTAAACAAATCAAATAGAAAGTCCTCTACAATTCTTCCTGCTGTTACTCCCCAAGTTGGTTCCCTATGTCTACTTGGTCGATTTATTCCTTTCTTATAATACAAATCTCTGCGAGTAGGACAATATCTGTCAGATATATCACTAACCGACAATGTTTTGATTTCCTTGTTTTTTATTTTAATAGCAAATTGCCCGGTGAGGAATACCTTATCTTCAGGTTTTGAATTGTATCCACGCAATTTTATATTTTCTACACTATCTTTCATTTCCAAATCTGGACGGGTCAAATTCCACATAGCGATAACTTGAAACATTAGGACTTCTCCTTTCTAAGAATAATTGCATATTCTTCTTTTATTAATCCCCCACTATTATGCCTTTTGGTTATCATACCTCTGCCTCTAATATTATCCTTTAGTACCAAAATTTCTCTGAAACCTATTGAAACAGCAAGATCTGTAAGAAGTCTGTAAGTCTTTATTTTTCTCTTTAAGACAGTATTATTTCCCACAACTAATATGACATAAGCATTACCTTTCAAAACCCTATACATCTCCGAAATAGCTTGTTGCATATCTTGAAAGTATTTGTAAACCAAGGCGGCACGTTCGGGAGAAATAGCAATGGCCCATTTGATTAGTCGATCAATGGATTTTATTCCTATATGTTTGTCAAAATCTACTTCTCTTAGTGAAACCTTCTCTGTGCCAATAAGTTCTTTATCTAATCTTTGGAGTTCCTTTTCCGTTAGCAAATCCAGCCATAACAATTCTAATTTATGGGTTCTTATATACTTCTGTGCAGTTAAATAAGGTGGCGATGTAATGATAAGGTTTATACTATTAGAATCTAAAGGGCGAATATTATTGGTCTTAATAACTCTACCACGTTCAGCCAATCTACTGAACTTTATATCTTTTGCATCATCCCAGATAATCTTGGCTTTTATTTTTTTGCTTCTCACATCTTTAATATTATTAAGGGCACTGATGCTTTTTAGATTCTTCTCCACAATAGTTTCAAATATAGCTACAACATCCGGATTCTCAGCATTTTTTAAAAAGTTCTGTACATATTTGTATTTTTTATGATTATCCTTGTATTTATATGGTTTTAGGAGTACAGGGGGCGGAATAAAAGGATCCGCCTTTGCTACTTTCCTTATAACAGAAGAAAAACACAGCCAGAAGAAATCCTTATGATTTCTTTCAGTATTTAAGCTTTCTATTGACAATCGTAGCTTGGCTAATTCTTTGATAGCCTTTTCTGAAAACCATATGCTCATATTTTTAAACTTTGGAATGGGTAAAGATATACTATTCGATAAACTCCTATTATAGTGGAATATCTGCTTTAATATGTTTCTTGTAGATTCTATATTTAGGGGTGTTGTTTTAACTTTCGAAATCAACCTGCCTAAAGGGTTTATTTCTACACCCCAAACGTTTCTCTTATCTACAGGATTTATAATTGATTCTAAAAGTATGGTTCCACTGCCTGAGAATGGGTCCAAAACTATACCGCTTGGTGAACATAGTTCATCTAAAGAAAGCAGGAATATGGGAATATAGGGGAATATCTTCCCAGGATAATAATGAATATAATGTGGGTAATTATTTGATCGTCTCTCCCCCAAATTTTCTAATACAGTATTCTTAAAATCAAAGGGAATAGCACGCCTTTTTTTCTCGTACTGGTGAATAAGCCTTTCCCATATAGCATTCACATTTCCCATTACTTTATCCTCACCTTCAAGATCTTATTCGTATCATTTCCAAACACATCCACAACCTTAACCATTATCTGATATTCTCCAGAGTTTTCGTATTTGTGCTTAGCCTCATAATCCACCTTTGGGTTCTTCTTCACCCTAAAACTTTGCCATTGGTTATGGAATGTGTCGCCTTTGTAGTCCCAATCTATTGCCCAGTAATCTATGAGTTCTCGTGAATCCTTTACCTTACTGGCAATTTCTGCAAGTTCTGCTGTTGGTGCAAGTTGAAAGTCAGTTATCTTTAATCTCACCTCGCCTTTTTTATCTTTTGTTTCAATCTCTAAGTAAGCAACTTCCGCAAACTTCACATGAGGTAAGAGTTCCTTTTCCACAACTTCCTCGGGAATCTTAAACAACTTCAGGTCAAATCCTACCAATGCAGATTTAATTTCGTTCACAGATGGAATTTGAACAAGTTTTAAGTCGACTCCGTTTTTCTTTGCTAATTCTTTTGCCAATTCATTCACCTCATAGCTCCATTCCCAGCCCAGAACATCTGCTTTACTGAACTTGTTCGCCCTGCACTCAATTACTACTTTTTCAACCTCTTCCATTGTGACAGGAGCATTCAAAGGACCGATATGAACCGCTCTATCTCCTTTTCTTCCGTGTAAATATTTAAATCCAGTTAAAGGTTGAGATTGGTAGAGTTTGAGCATAAAGGCAAGGTATTCGTCTTCCTTCTCCTGCCAATAAACGGTTTCATAGTTTCCAATATTCTTAAGTTCAAAGGGTCTTGCTGGTTTGCCGTAGTTTTTACCTGGCATTCTATCCCTCCAATTCCTTTAGCATTTTTTCAATCTTTGATTTTATTTCAGGTAGTCTTTCCCCTACTACATTCCAGACAATCTTATAATCTATCCCAAAGTAAAAGTGAGAGATTTTATCTCTCATACCAGCCATATCTTTCCAAGGAATTTCTTTATATTTTGTCCATATTCCTCTTGGTATATTCTTTGAAGCCTCTCCTATTATTTCTATCTTCAACACAACTGCACTCCGTGTTTTCCTGTCATTATAAAACTCATCGAAATCCATATCTCCAACAAATTCTTCTATTTCATTTATAGAGTCAATTATGTCTTGAATGAATAACTTAAAATCTCTCGTCATAAATAAATCACCTCTTTCAGAATTATTGTTTTCAGCTCCGGTCTTATGCCTCCCTCTCTTACAAGGTCAACCTTTCTGCTTAACATTTTTTCAAGATACCGCTCCATTTCTATAAATTTTAGGAGGTCTGGAATACTCTCTTCATCAAATTCAACAAGTATATCTACATCACTCATTTTTCTCTGTTCATTCCTAACAAAAGAGCCGAATATTCCTATTTCCTTAATCTTATATTTTCCCTTCAACTCTTCCTTATGTTCCGCCAATATAGATTTTATTTCTTCAAGCATCTTCATTTTTTATCCTCCATCAAATCCTTTGAGTTGTGGATATCCAGAAGCCTTTTTCTTGTTACCTGAATGGCAAACTTGGATAAGTCAGAGCCGAGCCATCTTCTTCCAAGTTTTTCTGCTACTGATAAGGTAGTGCCTGAACCACAGAAAAAGTCTGCTACGATGTCACCGGGGTTGGATGAGGCAAGGATTATTCGCTTTAAAAGAGCTTCGGGTTTTTGGGTGTCGTAATTTGAAGTTATTTCCCTTTCATATGAAGCAGATCCTTGAATCATAGGGATTTCCCATACATCTGACATGTTAGTTCCCTTAGATGTTTCAGATGTTCTAACCTTTTTTATAGTTCCTCGTTCGGTAATTTCAGTTGTCAATCTTACGTCGCCAAAAGCTTTTAAGGTAGATTCTGCTTTGGGTTCATATAACTGATTCCATGTATATTTTTTTATTTTTGTATATCTCAAAATCACATCATGCATTTTCTGAAAATCTCTGGACGGAGCTGGCCATCTTCTATATCGCCATACCAACTCATTCCTAAAATTCTCATACCCAAAAATCTCATCCATCATCACCTTTACATAATGTCCCACATGCCAGTCTAAATGCACATAGATAGAGCCATTCTCAGCCAGTAATTCTTTCATCAGAACCAACCGCTCATACATATACTTTAGATAAGAGGCAATCCCTCCGCTCCAAGTATCTTTATAAGCCCGCTCTTCAATAATGGATGGTTCTTTTTCTATTCTCTCGTCTCCTATTTTTGTTCTGATAGTAAAATCCGCACCTGTGAAAAACGGCGGGTCAATATAAATGAGATTTATCTTTCCAGCCCAGCCCTGCTTAATCAAAGAACTCATCACAAGTTTGTTATCGCCCCAGATAAGGAGATTTTTCCAATCCTTTGGGTAATTCTCAGGATATTTACTTTCTGGATAAAATTTATCAGGATCAAAAAGCCCACCTTCCAAGTCCTTGAGTCTTGGTTTATTTACGGTTTCAACAACTTGAAATGGAAGATTTGGCTTTTCAATGGGTAGTTTTTCGCCTTTCTCATATTTATCGTATTTTTCCGCCCAGTGCAGTTCCACATATTTTTTGCCATCTGCCATATTCATTTTCTCTTTAATTTTAACATCATCATATTAGTTAACTCGTTTATATCCGAAGCAAATTACGGATACACATTCCTCTGACAGCACTTGATAGTATATAGCAAAGCCGAGCAAAAGTCAAGGAAAAAGAAACCACAGATTTTAATCAAGGGAAAAGAGAGAAGTAGAAAAATGAGATTGCTTCGCCCGTACGGGCTCGCAATGACAATGCCTTTTTGAGCAGGAGTTTCGGGTATGGGGGCAGGCGTTCGTTTGTTCGTTTTTGTATTGACAGATTTGTCTTCATATTTCATACTTGTGCAGTGATTTTTCTAAAGTTTTTTTTTCTGTTTCTTTTTTTACTCTTCATAATCGTTCTTCCAATTCTTGGAAGATTATGGGGATTCGATTTTTTGAGAGTCGACCCTCTCATCTCTCTTTTCTCAGTGGACAAACCTCTTCTCTTTCTCCTGCCCGCAGGGTTGTTAATTCTTACTGTAATCTTTGGTAGATTTTTTTGCAGGTGGGTCTGTCCATTAGGTATACTTTTAGATATTTTCTCCAGGTTCTATAAAAAAAAGCCAAGATTTAGACACAAGAATTTCAAGTTCTATCTTCTTATCTTCATAGCAGTCGTAGCACTGGTCTCCGTTCCTTTTTTCTACCTTCTCGACCCTCTGGTTATTTTATCGAGAATACTCCTCCTTTTTAAAACTATCTTCAGACCGAGATATCTTGTATTTCTACTCATATTTTTATGTATCCTCTATTTAAAACGAACATGGTGCACACATTTCTGTCCTCTTGGAACCATACTTGAGATATTTTCTAAATTAAAAAGACATTCTGGTATCAGGCCAGATCTGAGTAGAAGAAAGTTTATTGGAACGATCGGCTCAGGGGTTGCGATTGCTTTCTTACTTAAATTTAAAAAATTCAAGACTTCAGACAGACTCATAAGACCGCCAGGGTCAATTGATGAAGTTGATTTAGTCAAAATTTGTGTGAGATGCGGCGGTTGTATGAAAGTATGCCCGAATACCGCACTCCACCCCTGTTTTTTCGAAAGTGGTGTGGAAGGACTTTTTACACCGAGATTGATACCGAGAATCGGTTATTGTGAAGAATACTGCAACCTATGTGGTAGAGCCTGTCCAACTGGGGCGATTAAGAAACTGAGTGTAGAAGAGAAAAAAAGAACCAAGATTGGAACAGCAAGAATCAATCGAAGCAGGTGTTTATCATGGGCAGAAAGGATAGTCTGTCTGGTCTGTTTTGAACACTGTTCGTATCAGGCGATAGATATAAATGAAGAAGGGTATCCGATAGAAAAACCTACACTCTGCAGGGGATGTGGCGCCTGCGAATACAAATGTCCTGTGGATGGGGAAGCAGCGATAATAGTATATGCACAAGATCAAATATAAATTTTCCGTAGGATCCGTATGGAAAGAAGAAAGTTTTCCTGTGCTTTAATCTGTGTTAATCTACGTAATCTGCGGATTTTTTTCTCTGTCCATACGGATCCAGAGATGTTTATCCGTCCATATGGATCCGGAGATGTCAGCTTCCGTGGTGCTCCATTTTTTTCCTTGACAAGGAAGCCAATAAATATATACTTACTACAGAATGGATAACGATGTATTAGAATGGACTGTTTTTCCAGTTAAAGAAGAGAAGAAGAAAACACTGTGGTTGTTGCCACTTTTAGGATTTCTTATCGTTTTAGTATACCTTTCTTTCGGAAATGTTTTCTGGGTAGTGTTTGCTATGGTTTTGCTCGTTGGTTCCCTCTCAGGATTCTTTACAAAGACTATATACAGGTTTGATTCAGAAGGCGTAGATATAAAAAGGACCTTTCATGCAGTCCATAAAAAATGGGAATATTTTAGAAATTTCTATGTTGATGAAAATGGTATCTTTCTGTCACCATTTAAGAAACCATCCAGACTTGAAAATTTCAGAGGCATCTTTGTTAAATTTGGAGATAATAGAGAAGAAGTTATCTCTTTTGTAAGAGAGAAGATAAAGGAGGTTAGAGATGGAGGAAACAAAGGAGTATGAGAAGAATCTGAAAGCAGGGGAAATTTTGTTTAAAGAGGGTGATGTTGGTGATGAGATGTATTTGATAAAATCTGGCAAAATAAAGATATCGAAGGGTGGTGGGGATATTGAGAAGACACTGGCTTTTCTTAAAGAGGGCGATTTCTTTGGTGAGATGGCTATCATTGACGGCAGTCCGAGGTCGGCTACCGCTACTGCTGTAGAAGAGACGAAACTCGTTATAACAGAAAAGACTTCATTTACCGCACAGGTCAAGAAGAATCCTTTAATCGAATATCTCATCGAGACACTTATAAAACGGTTGAGGACAACTGATGAACAGATAAAATTCTTACTCATCAAAAATGAAGAGAGAAGGGTTGTCGCAATGTTGCTTACAAAAATCAAAGATGATAGTATCCAATCCGATAAAGGGATTCAGATAAAAACACCATTCTCCTATAGTTTCTTTGGAAACCTGGTTGGCATAAAAGAAAAAGAAGCGAGGGATATATTTGACAACCTTGTGAATTCGAAACTCATCAGAATTGAGGTTGATAAACTGTATGTAAAATCCGAAGAAAACCTGGAAGAATATTTGAGATATATCTCTTTGAAAGAAAAGTTCGGGAGATAACGGCTCGTCCTTGTTGATGTTTCACCTATCAGAAACTGTTAAAAAGAGGTACAAAGAACTCCATAAACAACTCGTAGATATTCGAATCGTACAGGATACAAAGAAATATGTTGCAATAAAACGCGAGTCCCTCGAGTTGAAAGAAATAATCTCAAAAAATGAACAATATGAGAAATTATGTAAGGAATTAGAGGATGCTGAAAAAATTCTAAAGAACTCTCAGGATGCCGAACTGATAGAACTCGCAAGGGAAGAAATAGAGACTTTGAGCAGAAAAAAAAGAGCCTGCGAGGTTGACTTAATCAATCTACTTTCGGCAGAACCCGACGATAAGAAAGACGCAATTGTCGAAATAAGAGCAGGAGCAGGTGGAGAAGAGGCATCGCTTTTTGTTTCAAACCTGTTTCGGATGTATTCGAGGTATATCGAACGAAAAGGATGGAAGTTGGATATTATGAACTCCCATCCCACAGGTCTGGGTGGGTTCAAGGAAGTCATTTTCGCTGTAGAGGGGAAGAATGTATTCGGAAATATGAAA
Organism: bacterium; assembly: GCA_030619885.1. Taxonomy (GTDB): domain Bacteria; phylum Hydrothermota; class DG-26; order JAUXAN01; family JAUXAN01; genus JAUXAN01. Next base: position 11,738 of record JAUXAN010000033.1, on the reverse strand, counting down.
TATGAGAGCGGGGTTCACCGGGTGCAGAGGGTCCCAGTAACCGAGTCATCAGGCAGGATACATACTTCAACAACAACCGTTGCTGTTTTGCTCCAGGCAAAGGAAGTCGAGGTGAATATAGAGCCCGATGATTTGAAAGTCGAAGTCTTTAGAGCAAGTGGACACGGGGGGCAGCATGTCAACGTTACCGACTCGGCAGTGAGATTGACACACATCCCTACCGGGATTGTCGTAAGTTGTCAGGATGAAAGGTCACAACACAAGAATAAGATTAAAGCGATGAAAGTCCTGCGTGCCCGAATACTGGATGTAAAAAAGAGAGAACAAGAGAAAAAGAGAAAGGAATTGAGGAGATCACAGGTTAAAAGTGGGGATAGAAGCGAGAAGATAAGAACTTATAACTTTCCCCAGAGGAGAGTTACAGACCACAGAATAAATTTAACCCTGCATAGACTCAATGAGATACTCGATGGCGAACTTGATCTATTGATAGAAGAGCTACAGAAGAGAGACGGTGAGAAAAAAATAGAAAAATTGATGGAATGAGTGGTAGACTGTCAGATATTTTGAACGCTGGCTCAGATTTTTTAACTTCAAATGGAATTTTAAATCCCTGTATAGATTCGGAAAGGTTGCTCGAATATGTACTCGATTTGGACAGAATAGAGTTATATATAGATGTGAATAGAGAAATAGACGAACAGAAAATTGAAAGATTCAAATCGCTCATCAAAAGGAGAGGTAATGGTGAGCCCATCCAATACTTGCTCGGAGATGTTGACTTCTTTGGAAATGCATTCTATGTGAAAGAAGGGGTGTTTATACCGAGGCCAGAAACAGAAGTTCTGGTGGAGAAAGTGATAAAACTTTTCTCGTCTAAAGAAAATTTGAAAGTTGTTGATGTTGGAACCGGATGTGGAAATATAGCAATAAGTATTGCACTAAAATTCCCCAAATCTTTCATCTATGCGATAGATATTTCAGAAAATGCGTTGAGGATTGCACGGTTGAACGCAAAAAAACATGGTGTTTCAGAAAGAATAGAATTTCTCAACTCTGACCTCTTTCATACACTGTCCAGTTTGAAATTAGAGAAGAAGATAGATCTGATAGTCTCAGACCCTCCATATATTAAAAGAAAGGATATAGAGAGTCTTCCTGTTGAAGTAAAGGGGTATGAACCGGTAGAGTCTTACGATGGTGGAGAGGATGGACTTGAATTTATAGTCAGACTCATCGAAGACTCGCCGTATTTCTTGAAGCAAAATGGTATCTTGGCGTTTGAATTTGGGTTCGATGAGAAAGATAGTGTTTGTCAGCTGTTTGACGAGTATGATTTCTACAGTTCGGTAGGAATAGTAAAAGATTACAGTGGGAACGATAGAATAGCGATTGCATCTTGTGAAAGATTGTAAGGATGGTTTTTGGAACTAAATGTAAAAGGTATCCAGGGTCTGAGCCAAAGACTCCAACCTACCGAAAGGCAAAGATTAAAATTGATGAAAGAAAACAGAAAAATTACGGTTCATTCACACGGACAGATGAAAATCGAAAGAATTTGACAGATTTTTTCAATACAATTGATAGGAAGAATTATATATTCGTATGGGAATCGAGGGGCGACTGGGGCGAAAAAGTTTTGAAAGAGATATGCGATGATTTGAACCTTATAGATGGTGTAGACCCGTTCAAGAGAGTTCCTGCATCGAATAATCTAATATATTACAGACTGCACGGAAAAGGGGGGTATAAATACAAATATACAGATGATGAACTAAATGAAATATCGGATAGATTGGCTCGAACTCAGAATGCTTATATTATGTTCAACAACATATATATGTTCGAGGATGCATTACGATTCAAAAAGATACTACAAGGAGGTAAAGATGTCTTTTAAAAGAACGTTCAAGTTAACTATCTTCATTATAGTCGTTCTCATAGCAGTAGGGATAGGGGTATATCTCGGTGTAAGATTTGAGAGATTGAAAATAGAAGAGAGGACAAAGTTAGAAGAAGAGAAGGGAAGGATAGAAGATATTATAAACCAGGTGGAGAAGACCATTGAGATTCAAAAGATGCGAGCAGAAGAGAAGGAGTTCTTTTATATTCGGTATGAACCTGTATTTAAGTTGAGTTCAGAATTGACAAAAGAAGCCAGGAAATATCTAAAAACAGATAAGTTAATAAGGGCAGAATCATACGCCAACGTTTCCCTTACATTAGCGAAAATCATTAAAGAATTCTCTGTTTCTGATACAACCATGCGCTGATAGGTTATTCTCTCAGTTCAGGAAAGATTTTCTTACAATCCTTTCCAAGTATTAGTGTAACTTCAAGGTATCGGTTCGGGTCTATTTTTTTTATAATATGTCTGCACCCTATCTTTTTTGCCAGATATTTTGCGTGCTTTGAATCTTCTGCAATCCTCTCTACCGCTATCGTCTCTTCAAAATCTTGAGAACCTGCATTCCCTATGAAGACTACATCGAATCCCCTTTTCCTTAAAAGGATTGCAACCCTCTTTGCCAGTTTGTCTTCCACAGTTCCGTTTAAAACTTCAACCCGAATCGTTGGTGGGAGTTCGTTCCTTTTAAATTTTTTTATAAGCGATGGTAATAATTTAAAAGCAAGTGAACTGACATAGACGAGGACAGAAAAAAGGAGCAGAAAGAATAAAAAAGAAAAAAATCTTTCTTTCTTCATTTAATGATTTGATTATTTTCGTCAACATATACTATAGTCGGTTTGTGTCTCTTTAATTCATCGGTCTCGAGCAAACAGTAAGTGAAGATGATGAGTATATCACCCACATAGGCAAGTCTTGCAGCTCCACCGTTGAGACATACTGTTTTTGAACCAGGTTCATCCTTCATTACATAGGTCTCAAACCTCCCTCCATTGTTTAGATTTGCAACCTTGACGAGTTCATTTGGTTGCATATCTGCAGCATTTATTAAATCTTCATCGATCGTGATGCTACCTTCATAATTCAGATTCGTCTCGGTAACCCTGACTCTGTGGAGTTTGGATTTCAGTGCTATCGTGAGCATATTTCCTCCTTATGTATCTTTTTCTTTGTCCACCTCTTTAACATACTTCATTCTTAAATCATAAAGAAGTCCATCAAGAAATCCATCTTCTTCCTTATCCAGATTTCCTTTCGTCTTCTCTTTCAAGATAGAGAGGATATCTATTGTGATCTTGGCTAAATTCAGATTACTCTCTTTCTTTTTTGTTATAGGGTTCTCAACCAAACCGAGTTGTTGCATAGCGCCTGTGGCTAACATTAACACAAGTGATGCGAAGGATGCATCTGGTAGCTTTTCCTCTTTATTCATCTTCACCTAAAAGAGATTTTACACCGAGAGTCTTTCCATCTTTAAGAAATATCCTGGGTACCCTCGGGCCTATACAGGAGGTCACTTCATAACTAATCGTTTCAGTGAGCTCGGCAATCTCCTCAGGCGTTATCCTCTCTTTTCCATCCTCGCCGATCAATGTGACCTCATCGCCAATCTCCACTCTCTCAATATCGGTTACATCAACCATCGTCAAATCCATACATACTACGCCAACTATGGGACTTCTTTTCCCCCTTATAATAACATTCCCCTTATTTGAAAGCGATCGAAAGTAACCATCGCCATATCCCACAGAGATTGTAGCGATTTTCATTTTTCTCTTAGTAAAATACCTTCTACCATAAGAGATACTTCTCCCTTCGGGAAAAGTCTGTAATTGGACTATCCTCGTTTTAAAATTCATTACGGGTTTTATATCAAGACTGTTATTCAATCCCTTTGACGGAAAAAGGCCATACAGAATCAGTCCTGGTCTCACCATATTCATATAAGACTGCGGAAGAGTTAAGATTGCAGCGCTGTTTGCTGTATGTTTCAGTTCAATGTGAATTCCTTCTTCCTCCAGTTTTTTAATCAACTCGTTGAATTTTTCAATCTGTGCGGAGGCATAATGAGAATCTTCTTCTGCATTTGGGAAATGTGTAAATATCCCCTCAATATTTATGTTTTTCATTCCGGATATGGCTTGAATTTTGGGCAGGGCATCTTCTACAGGAAAGCCTGTTCTTCCCATCCCTGTATCGACTTCAATATGAACCTTCACTTCTTTTCCTGCTCTTTCACCAGTCTCTGAGAGTCGAGATGCATACTCGAGATTTGAGACATTTGGTCTAAAATCATTTTCTGCGATCTCGGGTATGAGGTCAAAGGTTGTGGGTGAGAGGATGACGATAGGGGTAGCTACCCCTTTATTTTTGAGTTCGAGTGCTTCATCGAGGCTTGCGGTGCCAAACATATCAACACCCTCTTGCGCAAGTGTTTTTGAGACCTGAATCGCTCCATGACCATAGGCATCTGCCTTTACCGCAACCATCACCTTCGTATCCGCTCCGACTTTGGTTTTCAAACATCGAAAATTATGTGCGAGGTTATCGAGATCTATCTCTACCCATGTCCTACCATTGTGTCGGTTATTTCTTGGGAGCATAAGGAGATTCTATGAAAGAAAATGTATTAGTCAAGGGAAAAACATGGTTAATGTTTAATCTTCGCTGCTCCGTTCATATACGGTCTCAATACTTTTGGTATCGTTATACTTCCATCTCTGTTTTGGTAGTGCTCTAATATCGCAGTTAGAGTCCTCGGTGTTGCTACACCAGAACCATTCAAAATGTGAACAAATTCCGCTTTTTCTCCCTTCTTCCTTCTAAACCTTATCCCAGCTCTTCTCGCCTGAAAGTCTGTACAGTTGCTCACCGAAGATACTTCCAACCATTTTTTTACACCAGGCGCCCATACCTCTATGTCGTATGTCTTCGCCGATGCAAAGGACATTTCCCCAGAAGCTAAAAGAGAGACCCTGTAAGGGATTTCTAACTGCTGTAATATCCGAGTTGCATCGGATAGGAGGGTTTCTAACTCTTCGTAAGAAGTCTCGGGTGTTGTAAATTTGATCAATTCGACCTTGTTAAATTGATGAACCCTTAGAAGTCCTCTCGTCTCTTTCCCATAAGACCCTGCTTCCCGTCTGAAACAAGCGGTATAGCCAACATATTTTATAGGTAGATTTTCTCCTTTCAATATTTCATTTCTGTGGATATTTATGAGTGGCACTTCCGCGGTCGGATTTAAAAAGAGATCATCGACCTCACATATATACATATCTTCCTCTAATTTTGGAAGTTGCCCTGTTCCAAACATCGAATCTCTGTTTACTAAAAATGGTGGGAATATCTCCTTGTAACCATTTTTAATATGGGCATCGAGCATAAAATTTATGAGTGCGCGCTCAATTCCCGCGCCGGCACCTTTGTAGATAGGAAAGTTTGAACCGGATATTTTTGAGCCAGCAGCAAAGTCCAGAATGTCAAGAGCACTTCCCAGTTCCCAGTGTGGAAGCGGTTCAAAATCAAAAGACCTTTCGCTGCCCCATTCACTCACAATTATGTTCTTCTTCTCTGTCCCAGTAGGGACAGAATCGTGAGGGATGTTTGGAACCATAGTCAGTATATCATACACTTTTTTTTCGAGTCCTCTAATCTTATTATCGAGTTCCTCTATTTCTCCACCCAGTTTTCTCATCTCCGCCACCTTCTGGCTCATATCTTCTCCTTTAGATTTCAGTCTTCCTATCTCTTTTGAAACGACATTTCTGGTGTGTTTCAATCTATCTACTTTGACTACCAACTCTCTTCTCTCTTCGTCAAGGGCTATCAAGCGGTTGAGATTCACCTTTTCATGTTTATCCTTTATCGCCTTCTTCACTATCTTTAGATTCTCTCGTATGAATTTCAGATCTAACATAAAAATCTCCTTTAATACATTGTAATTCAGACACTGATTACCATCTCAGGATCCGTATGGACAGATACTCACTGATCAAACATCTTTTTATCTCTATATTTATAATCTGTGTTTATCAGTGTAAATCTGTGTCTACTATCCGAATCGCAGTTTCATAAAAGCTTATACCTTTTTAAATTTTATTTCTTCTCCTTCAACCATTGCCTTTATGGTATCGCCCTTGCTAAATTTTCCTTCAATCAGATATTTTGAGAGTGGATTTTCAAGTAATCTCTGAATTTTGCGGGCGAGTGGTCTTGCCCCATAAGTCGGATCATAACCCTCAGATGCGAGTAAGTTCATTACATCTTCTGTCACCTCGAACGTAATGGCTTTCGATTTTAAAGTCTTGATCAAATCCTGCAGTTTCAAATCCACGATTTTGTGCAACTCTTCTTGAGACAATTTATGAAAAATTATGGTCTCGTCAATTCTGTTCAAAAATTCAGGTCTAAAGTTTTGCTTTAATTTTTCGAGTATTTTTTCTTTTATCTCTTCGCTGTCCTCTTCGAATAATTCGCTCCCTATATTTGAAGTCATTATTATCACGCTGTTTTTGAAATCGACAGTCCTTCCCTGTCCATCGGTCAATCTCCCATCGTCCAAAATCTGCAATAGTGTATTGAAGACATCAGGGTGTGCCTTCTCGATCTCATCCAACAGGATGATTCTATATGGTCTTCTCCTCACCGCTTCTGTTAACTGTCCACCCTCTTCATAGCCGACATATCCTGGCGGTGCACCGATGAGTCTCGATACGGTATGCCTCTCCATATACTCTGACATATCCAGTCTCACCATAGCGTCTTCTGAATCGAACAGAAAGACGGCGAGCGCCTTCGCAAGTTCTGTCTTGCCAACACCTGTAGGCCCCAGAAATATGAAAGACCCGATTGGTCGTGTTGTATCTGTCAGCCCTGCCCTCGAACGGCGTATCGCATCAGAGACCAGTGTTACCGCTTCATCTTGTCCTATGAGCCTTTCATGGAGTCTTTGCTCCATCTTGACCAGTTTATCCCTCTCCCCCTCAAGCATGCGAGATACGGGTATTCCTGTCCACTTCGATACGATGAGCGCAATGTCTTCGGAACTGACTATTTCATTTAGCCCTCTCTCTTTCATCCATTTAGCCTTCTCTTCTTTATATTCCTTTGAGAGTGCATCCGTCTTGTCACGAAGCATAGCGGCACGTTCATAATTTTTTGTCTTTACCGCCTCCTGTCCTTCTTTTGTCAAATTCTTCAACTGGTTTTCTATCTCTTTCAACTCCTTTGGCATAGAATATATGTCTATGCGCAATTTTGAGCATGCCTCATCTATCAAATCTATCGCCTTATCAGGAAGGAATCTACCGCTCACATACCTGTGCGAGAGCTCAGCCGCTGAACGGAGTGCTTCATCTGAAATCTTGATTCCATGATATGCTTCATACCTGTCCTTCAATCCATGTAGAATCTTTATGGTATCTCCAACAGAAGGTTCTCCTACGAAAATAGGCTGGAATCTTCTCTCAAGTGCGCCATCCTTTTCAATATGTTCTCTATATTCGTCTAAAGTTGTTGCACCCACACACTGAAGTTCTCCCCTTGAGAGTGCGGGTTTAAGCATAGTAGAGGCATCGATGGCGCCTTCTGCTGCACCTGCCCCAACTATCTGATGTAGTTCATCAATAAACAGTATGATAGCGCCTTTTGCTTTTTTTATTTCTTCCATAACCGCTTTCATCCTATCTTCAAATTCGCCACGGAATTTCGAACCTGCGACTAAAGAACCCATATCAAGGGCGATTAGTTTCTTATCTTTTAACTGTTCAGGGACATCGCCATATACGATCTTCTGAGCAAGTCCTTCAATGATGGCGGTCTTTCCTACCCCTGCTTTACCTATCAGCACAGGGTTGTTCTTCTTCTTCCTCGAAAGTATCTGTATGACCCTTATGATCTCGTCATCTCTTCCAATTACAGGGTCGAGTTTTCCGTCACTTGCAAGTCGTGTGAGGTCCCTCGAATATTTTTCCAATATTTTATATCTACTCTCTGCATCTGAATCTGTAACCCTCGCATCTCCTCTAACTCTCTGGAGTGCCCTGTATATCTTTTCTTGAGTAATACCGAGTTCTCTGAAAATCTTTTGTGCTTCCCCCTCCCTTTCTTCAGAAAGAGCGATAAAGAGATGTTCTGTGCCCACAAACTCATCCTTGAGTCTCCTCGCCTCTTCAAATGCTAAATCGAACACCCTCTTTGCTCTCGGCGTAATATATACCTGTGGTGTATAACCAATACCTTCTACTTGTGGTAACTTTCTCAATGCTGCCTCAAGTTTGGCTTTAAGCAGTTCGACATCCAGACCCATCGCGTCCACTATTTTCGATACCAGACCGTCTGTTTGTTCCAACAGACCATAAAGTATATGCTCGGTATCGAGTTCAGTATGATGAAATTTTGCCAAACTTTCCTGTGCTATCGACAGAGCTTCCTTCGCCTTCTCTGTAAACTTATCGTATAGCATAAAATCTACGCCTCCTGTTTTTTAGCTGCCGCCATTATTCTTGGCGTATAATAACTGGGTTTTTCAAAACTGAGGTGTCTGTAGACATGAATCTCCTTGAAATGTGTTGAATACAGCAGGTCTTCAATTTTTGAATTCTGATAGGCTTTTTCAAAGTGGGTCTCATCAAGCCTTTCATAGTATCCGTTTTTTTTAATGAATAGGGTGAGGTCCAGTCGAGCTATATGTGATTTTGTGTCGAAACTATTCTTCCATATGGAAAGGACATTTTTGTTCTCTTTCACATAGACTTTATTACCCCAGCAAGTAGAGAGCCCATACTCTGTGTTCACATCGAAGATAAAAAATCCGCCGTCGTTTAAAATATCGTATGCACACTTATAGGCATTAGACAGTTCTTCTTCTTCTAAAAGATAGTTTAGACTGTCGAAAAGGCAGGTTACCACATCGACTTTCTGGGAAAGAGAAAAGTTCGCCATATCCTGGCATGAAAATTTTATATTGAATCTCTTTGTTTTCGATTTAGCTACATCTAACATCCCTTTTGAGCTATCGACTCCCATTACATCGAAACCACTCTTTGCAAAGAGCAGACAGCAAGTTCCTGTCCCGCATGCCAGATCCAGAATTTTTTTGGGCGAAATATTGAAGCGGTCAAATATATCCAGTATATATGCTACCCACCTCTTGTAGTTTATCTCTGTCATCAAGGTGTCGTAGTAAGGTGGTATCTTCGTAAATGCTTTCATAATAACCTCTAACTATTCAGATGCAGATATACCTCTTAAGATTCTATATTTACAGGCAATTTGTCAAGAGGAAACCGTCCCATTCTTGGAACGATGAAGCCACCCAGAACATTTTAATAGGACGCAAATTTACGCCCCTATCCCTATGAATCCGTATGGATAGGGGAGTTTACCAAGATCGAGGAAATATAAAGATTTTTAATTATTTTTTATTTTGTTTTTTCTCCGTGAACTTTGTGTTCTCTGCGGTTTATTTTGGCTTGACATTTCCGTAAGTTTAATTAAATTTCAACTGGATGATTCACTGGAGTGAAGATGTAGAGTATGCCTATGCAGTCGGAAGGGTGAGGGCACTGGAATCGAAACTTGTGACTAAACAGACACTGGATAGAATGGTAGACGCATCCGATGAGGTTGAAGCTATGAAACTCTTATCCGATACTCCATACGGCGTATACCTCTCAGAAATTCATTCTCCATCCGATTTTGAGAAAATTTTAAAATTCGAACAAGCAAAAATACTCGACCTTTTTGAAGAATTATGTCTTGATGAAAGGATTGTGAAATTATTCAGACTAAAATACGATGTCCACAATGTTAAAGTATTGCTCAAATGCTACATTTTAAAACAGGATTTCACTCATCTTTTCTCTGCTTTTGGCAATTTTGACGCAGAAAAGTTAAAAACATTGCTCGAAGAAGAGAGGTATGACCGATTTCCTCCTGAATTTCAGAGTACAGTTACAAAGATTATTGAAGATTACTATCATCGCTCCGATCCAAGAATTGTAGACCTTGTTATGGATGCAGAAATGTTTACACTCTATCTGAAAAGGTCAAAAGAGATAGATATTGAATTTTTATATAGACTCTTTCAGACTATGATTGATTTGACAAATCTGCGCACCTTTTTCAGGGTTAAATGGCTGAAAGAAGAGAAAGAAGTCTTACGCTCAGGACTGCTTTATGGGGGAACGTCAAGTCCTGATTATTTAATCGATCTTATAGATGAACCATGGGAAATATTATCGCACAAGTTCTTTGCAACCCCATATTTTGAACTGATTGAGCATGGTTCAGATTATCTCCATTCGGAAGATTCTTTTGTTCGACTCGAAAAACTTTGTGATGATTATTTGATAGACTTCTTGCGTCAGACCAAACTGTTGACTTTCGGTGTGGAGCCAGTTGTTGCCTATCTTTTGGCAAAAGAGAATGAACTCAAGACCTTGAGGATGGTCTTTGTGGGAAAGTTGAACAAAATTGAACCAAAGGATATAAAAGAGAGACTCCCAGAGAACCTCTAAGGTTCGGTGCTGATTTTAACCTTGATCTATAATAAAATATAAACCACAGTCATACGACCCGTATGGGAGGTCACAGTCGCAGACCCGTATGGGAGACATCAGAGAGTACACAGTCCATACGGATCCGTAGGGATCGTATGACCAGCATGACCCCTCAAGAGACCGAAACCGAAAGGAGGTAAAGATGTCTACTCGACAAAGTATGATTATCCGCAGGATCCTGGGTGGACAAGGGGTCTGAAAGGCCTGTCCCGCACTTGTGCATAAGTGCGGGATGTATATCAGTTCCCTATAAGTGAAAAAGCACCAAAATTTTATGCAGAGTGGCGAAAATGACTTGACAATATTTAAAAATCTGTTATTATAAAATTATGAAGGTTATTAAGATTGAGAAGGGAGTAAACGACAAAATAATAGTTAGATTTCCATACGACTCTTCTTATGTAGAGAAGATCAAGTCCATTAAAGGACACCGTTGGCATCCAGAAGGGCATAAAAGCTCAAAGACTACTGAAGTATATACACATGTGAGTAAACGAGATATTGGACGCATTCAGAGTCCACTGGATAAATTGGTAGGAAAGGAAAGTTTAAAAACGAACAGGAAACACAATTTCACCCATGGGAAGGAATTTACGAAATAGTTCGTCTAATATACCAGTTTCGAGTGCATTTACGAACCTTTATTTCATAAATGCACAAGTTAGCTGAAATGCCCTTATCAAGCTGAAGGAGATGAAGCCATGACACAAGAGAAAGTCCCTTACTTCATCAGAGCTGCAGATGCTCCTAAACTTACCCAGATGGTGGGGCTGGAGACGACAATCCTTACTGGGTTGCATGGTGAGAAGATGATGATGGTGCTCAATGCTACGTTGCCAGGTCATACTGTGCCGCTACATTCTCATCCACATGAGCAAATTGGAATGGTATTTGCTGGTAAGGCGAAACTGCGCATCGGAGACGAGGAACGTATAGTACAAAAAGGGTATTTCTACTGCATTCCTGCAAATGTTCCGCACACCGACACCTGCATAGGCGATGAACCTTTTGTGATGTTGGATATCTTCTACCCTGTGCGAGAAGATTTTATCAAGAAACTCAAGCAGTTCTCAGATGTACAGGGACGAGAAGAGGAATGAATCGGGCACTTCAGCTAACGAGACTGTCGAAAAAGTCCTTTATTTTAGAGAATTCAAAAAAATTTAATTGTCTTCAAGCAAAAATAGTTTGATTTTGAGAGAAAATGGAAACAGTTACTATTTTTACATATATTAAAGTCCATGTGTCAAAAAAATGCCTTTCCA
>JAUXAN010000084.1 GCA_030619885.1 bacterium | reverse complement strand
GAAAGATAGGAAAAAGTTAAATGAGAAGATGTTAAGGGTCGGGTTTGTAAAGAATGAAGAATTACAATTAAAGAGAAAAGACGGAACTTCGTTTATCGGTTCAGTATCAGCCGTAGCAGTAAAAGACGAAAAAGGGGGAGTAAAATATTATGATGGTATCATAGAAGACATCACCACGCGCAAGGGTATGGAGGAAGAAATAAGAAAACTAAGTACTGCTGTTGAGCAGTCGATTGACGGTATAGCGATATGTGATTTGGAAACAAAATTGACATATGTGAACGATGCTTTTGCCACAATACACGGTTATTCCATTGAAGAAATGATTGGAATGAAAGTTGAGAATCTACATTCTGAGGAACAGATGGATGAATACAAGAAGGCTATGAATCAGATAAAAACGCAGGGTTCATGGTTGGGTGAAATAGGGCATATTAGGAAATATGGAACACCTTTCCCCACCTACATGTCAGTTACTTTGTTGAGAAACGAAGACGGAAAGCCCACAGGAATTCTGGCAGTTACAAGAGACATCACAGGGCGCAGGAAAATAGAAGAAGAACTTGTAAAAATTCAGAAACTTGAATCAATCGGCATGCTCGCCGGCGGCATTGCTCATGATTTTAACAATATTTTAACTTCAATTTTGGGTAATATCGACCTTGTAAAAGAGTATGCAGATATAAAAGATAAAAATTTTGAAAGATTGATAATGGCAGAAAAAGCCGCTCTCGAGGCAAAGGATTTGGTCCAGCAATTACTCACCTTTTCCAAAGGTGGAGCGCCGGTTAAGAAGGTAGTATCCCTTGCAAAATTAATAAAAGAATCAGCCAACTTTGCCTTGAGAGGCTCCAATGTCAGGTGCAAATTTACCGTGCCGGACGACCTCTGGCCGGTCGAAGTTGATGAAGGACAGATAGGACAGGTTATCGACAATTTGATTATCAATGCCGATCAGGCTATGCCCGAAGGTGGAATAATTAAGGTGGGTGCTGAAAATGTCACTGTTGGGGCAGAAGAGGTTTTGTCACTCCAGGAGGGAAAGTATGTAAAGATAACCATTGAAGACCAGGGGGTTGGGATACCTGATGAACATCTCCCAAAGATATTTGACCCCTATTTCACCACCAAATGGAAGGGAAGCGGTCTGGGGCTTACAACATCCTACTCAATAATTAAAAATCATAATGGATACATCACTGTAGAATCCGAATTGGGAGCTGGTTCAACCTTTTTTGTCTATCTTCCTGCTTCCGAAAAAGAAATCCCGGAAAAGAAGGCAGTGGAAGAAAGACTCTTTGTTGGCAAGGGAAAGATACTCTTCATGGATGATGAGGAGTCTATTAGAGAGCTTGCCGGTCAGATGCTGACCCGCTGTGGATATAAGGTGGAATTTGCTGCTGATGGTGCTGAAGCGATTAAGTTTTACAAAAAAGCTAAAAAATCAGGAGAGTCCTTTGATGCTGTTATAATAGATTTAACCGTACCAGGGGGTATGGGGGGTAGGGAGACCATTAAGAAACTGCTTAAGATAGACCCTGAGGTTAAAGCCATTGTTTCAAGCGGTTATTCTAATGACCCGATAATGTCCGACTTTAAACAATACGGTTTTAGCGGTATTCTCACCAAACCGTATAAAACCAAAGAACTAAGTAAACTATTGGATAAAATAATTACGGAGGAGAGCAAATGACCTATTTTGAAGGTCCGACGGCAGAAACTTCACCTAATAAAAAGCTATGAATAAGTTAATAGCAGTAGTAGACGATGATCCAGATGTCTTAGAAGTAGTATCTACTTATCTAAAAGAAACGGGCTTTAGAGTCAAAGAATTCCTTGATGCTGGGAGTCTTTTAAGGTTTCTGAATACTCAAATTCCAGACCTTATAATTCTGGATTTAAGGTTACCCGATGCAGATGGCTTTGAGACCTGTAAATATTTAAGGAAGAAAAATGAATTTTCTCATATACCCATTATTATGCTTACCGGGAAAAGTGAAGAGATGGATAGAGTTTTAGGTTTAGAGTTAGGAGCAGACGATTATGTCACCAAACCTTTTTCAGCAAGAGAACTCGTTGCAAGAGTAAAAGCAGTTTTAAGGAGGAGAGAGCAAAAAGGAGAGAGCAAAAGGATTGAGATAGGGAATATTCTCAAAATAGATCTACAGAAATTTCAGGTTACGATTGAAGGTAAAAATGTAGAATTAACCCCTACTGAATTTAGAATTTTAAAAATGTTGTGTGAAAGAAAAGGGTGGATATTTACAAGAAAACAGATTCTGGATTATTTATGGGGGAATGAAAAGATTGTTGTGGATAGAACGGTAGATGTGCATATAAAAAATTTGAAAAAAAAGGTATGTAGAGCGAGAAAATTTATCAAAAGTGTAAGAGGCATAGGTTATA
>JAUXAN010000075.1 GCA_030619885.1 bacterium | reverse complement strand
TAGTAGTATGTTATTCCATTTACCACATTGGTGTCAACATAAGAGTAACTCAAACCTTTATTGTTGCCTTCGTAGGTTCCATCGGGAAGTACCTTCACCTTATTTTTCTTGTCGAATTCTGCTGCCATTTCCCAATCACCTAAAATCCCGGTTCTGCTTTTCCATACTATATACCCCTCGAAATCGTCCTCGCGGTACATCGTATCACCTAAAGCATGAAATCCAGGATAGTATGGGTCGGTAACTGTTTCAGAGTAATTATCCCATGATATGGTTACCCTTCGGTCTCCAGGCACAAGGGTATAGTTCGGAGGGGGTGGAAGAACAGGGAACTTCCAGTACCCTGGGAATATCCATGATGTATCGGTTATGACAGGATCACCTTCAAGGGTTGTCCAGAAGACTGAGGCAGTTCCAAACAAGTTTTGAATGATCTCGGCCTCTCTTTTCAGGTAGTCCAACTCGTAAACAAGCTCGTCAAGATACTCATAACCACCATAGTCTCCATTTGCAAACAGAACAGCCATAAAGAGCATCTCTACCTCTCCTGGAGACATTTCAAAGGGTCCGCAGCCCATAACCATTCTTTTATCATCTGGAACTGAGTCTAGCGGCCACGGACACCAGGGACGGATAGGATCGACAGGCCATCCAGCAAGCATCTGATACCTTCTTCTCTCTGTAGTTGCATCGAAACCCCTTGTACATTTTGTACAAGATGTAAGAGGAAGATATTCTCCCGGATAGATCGTATCACGAATAGCGTACGGAAAGTTAGGATTGTCAGGTCCATCTGCCACATACACAGTATCATCTGCCTTCGGACCTCTGAGGAATTTTTTGCCAACATAATAAGGTTCGGTAGCAGTCCATCCATCTTCAGGTAGCAGTGTGCAAGTCCACCCAAGACTCAAATCTATATCATACCCAACCCAGTCATTATCTGCGTATCCAACATCATCATCAGCAGCATGTCCAACATACATATTCTTAATCGTGTCATCGCTAACATTCTTAAACTGATAGCAGATGAACACGATATTATTAATGAGGGGCGTGTCCCACGCAAATGCGACCTGTCTCACCGCAAGTCCGATTGGATAGGCATTGGGTACCCAGGTGTGGAATAGACTCTCCAGATCATGGTATTCACACCAGACATCCTCATCCGAAATCAGGAGAGGTTCGCCAAGGCTATCTCCTGGCAGCCAATCTGGCCATTCTGCCAGGTCTGTCGGATTGGTCGAAAAGTACATCCTGTCTTCCGGATGGGAGTGAGGATTAACGATATGGTCTGCCATATGCTGTGAATCAGGAGGGCCAGGACAGAAATCACAACCGGATCCAACTGTGTTATATCCAACACTCACCAGTGTATCCCCATCTTTGAGTGCCCCAATCCATATTCCCGCACCAAAGATATATGGCTGTCCTGTGCCTTTGGGCCAATAACATCCTGCACCGTTCAAACTCATTCCAAATTCGCCATAATTCGTAATAGGCATATCCACATTGTTTATACGCATCCGCTTCCAATGGAACCTCTTTGTCCCGGATGGAGATGTTCCTTCAGTCTTTGCAAATACTAAATTGATGGGTAGAAAAAGCAAAATAAATGGAAAAACATTTCTTATATTTTTCATCACAAACTCATTAGAAAATTTATTGTACTGTCAAATTTTGACTCTTGACAAAAACTGTACCCTAAACTGTGAATTCCTAATGTAGTTCGGTAAAAATATAGGTGAATAAAAAAACGAGGGTAGTTCATCATAGTTTTATCCTTTCACTACCCTCCTTACCCTCTTAATATACAATATAATATATTTTTAAAATTTGTCAAGTGGAAAATGACTGGAGTTTCCCCAAAAAAGGAGGCCCCTATGAATAGAGATAATAAATTAATAGAAAAAGTCAACTATCAATTAGAAATGTTTGTGAAAATTTTATCTAAAGGACTATCAAAACCAAAAAAGAAATTCATCCATCATAATCGCCTTCCTTTTTTGTTTCTTGAACATACATAAAAGAGCTGTGGGGTCAGGTCTTGACACAAGACAGAGAATATGTATGCTAAAATAAGGTAAGCTATTAAAGATTGAAGAAAGCGGAGCCAAGTTATGACTAAAGGATATAATAAGTATTGCAAATAAAATGGGGATTGACCACATTTTTGTTCAATAGTATTATGCCATGAATGAAGAAGAAATCAGAAAATTAATCCAAGAGGGAGAATCTGAATCTCTTGAGATTAAAACCTCTCTTTCCGATTGGAAATCTATCGTAGAAACCATCTCGGCTTTTGCTAATTCCAAAGGTGGGATTTTAATAATTGGTGTTAAAAATAACGGTGAGATTAGAGGTATTAAAGTCGGTAAAGACAGTATAGAGAGTTTAACCAATAGAATTATTCAGAATACTGATCCTAAAATCTATCCATCTGTTGAAGTAGCCAGAGTTGATAGAAAAGAGATTATTGTCTTAACCGTGAAAGATACCGGAAATAAGCCTTATCTCGCTTTTGGTAAAGCCTTCAAAAGGGCAGGGAAGTCCACTCATCAAATGTCCAGAGATGAATATGAGAGAATGATTTTAGAAAAACATAAAGAGGAGTTGAGATTTGATAACAGAATAAGCAAGGAATCTTGTTGGAAAGATATTGATGAAGAAAAGGTCAGATGGTTTTTGAGAGAAGGAAGTAGACAACGTGGGTTAGATATACCGGAAGATATTCCAGTGGGAGAGGCTCTGATGAGGCTACAACTCCTACAAGATAGGAACTTGACGAATGCCGCAGTTTTACTATTTGGCAAATGCCCACAAAAGTTCTTTATTCAATCAGAGGTTAAATGTGTTCGGTTCAGAGGAAATGATGTTACAGAACCAATGGTTGATATGAAGATAATAGGCAACGATATCATATCCCAGGTTAAAGAAGTGGAGAAATTTATCTTTGATCATATCTCGCTTTCCTCATGGATAGAGGGCAGGCAAATTCAGAGACAAGAAAAATGGGAGTACCCACCAATGGCAATCAGAGAGGCACTTTCCAATGCGTTGGCACACAGAGATTATAAGTCTCCTTCGAAAGTTCAGGTTAGAATATTTGATGATAGAATGGAATTTTGGAATCCAGGCATGTTACCTGAGCCATTAACATTAGAAGATTTGAAGAGAAAGCACAAATCAATTCCAAGAAATCCGCTGATAGCAAGGCAATTTTTCTGGATAAGGTATGTAGAAGAAGTAGGAAGCGGAACGAATAAGATGGTTAAATGGTGTGCAGATTGGGGACTACCGGAGCCAGATTTCGACCATATCACAGGTGATTTTGTTGTCACTTTGTGGAAATCCAAACTTACAGATGAATATTTGGATAGTTTGGGTTTAAATAACCGGCAGAAAAAAGCAATAGCCTACTTAATGGAGCATAAGAAAATTACGAAGAAGGAGTATATGAATTTAACTAATATCTCAAAAACACCGGCATTTAAGGATATTAATGGCTTGTTAGGCAAAAAAGTCATAGTAAGGAAAGGTAGTGGACGGAGTGCTTATTATATTCTTCAAGAATCGGTCTCAAAAAGACCAAAAAGAGACCAGAAAAAGACCGAATGAAATGAAAATGGAATGAAAGGCAAAACGAAATGATGAATGGTAACGCAAGGAGATGATGCAAGAATAATGTAAAAAGGTAGTGGTTACAACACATATTAGGTAAGTAGGGGAAGATGGGGACGGTTCATTCATTATTCATATTCCCTTTTTTGTATTATATTTAATAGGCTATATTCTTCGTGTTCGTCTTCATGTGCACGTTGTTTTTACCTCTATATGATGAAAGGCACCTTCGTAATCAAATCTTGCTTGTCTTGGCATAATTTTATTTTAATCCTTTTTCATTTTTTGTCAAGTTTTTTAGTTTTTATAGATACTTGATTTCAATTATTAGTTGTTTTTGCTTTAACTTTCAAACAATTACAACTTTATGAATAATGAATGAACCGTCCCCGCATAGCCCGTTAGCTACTTGATTTCAATTATTAGTTGTCTTTGCTTTAACTTTCAAACAATTACAACTTTATGAATAATGAATGAACCGTCCCCGCATAGCCGGCGTTTACAGCCAGTAGCTCCGGTCTAATGCGCGGTACTGGATTGCCTCTGATATATGTTCTGGTTTTATATTCTCACTCTCCTCTAAATCTGCAATTGTTCTTGAGACTTTGAGTATACGGTCGTAAGCACGTGCAGATAAACCAAATTTGGTTATTGCTGCTCTTAATAGTTCTTCCGATGCGGAATCAATCTTGCAATATTTTCTTATATCCTTCGATTCCATATGGGCATTACAGAAGAGTCTTTTAAAATCTTTAAATCTCGAAATCTGCACTCCTCTGGCATCGTTCACCCTGCGTTGTATCTCGGAAGATGGTTCGCTTGCTTCTTTTGAACTCATCTCTTTATACCTCAAAGATGGAACTTCTATATGTATGTCAATTCTGTCGAGGAGTGGTCCTGAAATTTTTGAAACATATTTCTGTATCATACCAGAAGTGCAGGTACAGTCATGACTCGGGTCTGTATAATATCCACACGGACAGGGGTTCATTGCTGCCGCAAGCATGAACCTTGCTGGATAGGTGAGGGATATAGCTGCTCTGCCTATGGTTATATGTCCATCTTCTAAAGGCTGTCTCAATACCTCAAGAACATTTTTATGGAACTCTGGAAATTCGTCTAAAAAGAGAACACCGTTATGGGATAAACTCACCTCACCGGGTTTTGCATGATGTCCTCCTCCTATCAGTCCTGCATCTGAAATCGTATGGTGTGGTGAGCGGAATGGTCTTGTAGCAATGAGTGCCTTGTTGGCGGGCA
>JAUXAN010000021.1 GCA_030619885.1 bacterium | reverse complement strand
CCCAATTTCCTATGAATTTTACAAGGCAAAGTATCCAAATGAAAAGAAATTTTATGATCTCATTTCACCATTATTGGAGAAAAAATATTTAAAAACTATTTATAACTGTCATGAATGTACTCAAACAATAGATAAGGGAGATACAGATGGCGATGGGGAAATATCGGTTCTGGATATTGACTTCATACTTCATTGAACTTCGCCTAACACATATTAAAGGCTCTGTGTCAAGCAAAAAATGCCCCCCAGAGTAAAAAAGGGGACACAGAGTAAAAAAGGGGACAGGCTACTTTAATGAAAAATATGGGGATAGAGCCTATATTTGAGAAACCCCAACACCTTCGGTGTAATT
Source organism: bacterium (assembly GCA_030619885.1). Taxonomy (GTDB): domain Bacteria; phylum Hydrothermota; class DG-26; order JAUXAN01; family JAUXAN01; genus JAUXAN01. The sequence continues at coordinate 40,742 of JAUXAN010000021.1, read as the reverse complement.
TCAAAATCCCAATATTACCAAATCCAAAATCCAAATTAAATCCCAATTTCCAAATCTCAACAATACAGGGGGTGAATAAACGAAAATAGGGGACGGTTCTCTTTTTGGTTTGCCTTTTCATATCTTTTTGGGTATGCCTCGTTTGGTATGGAATCTCTTGACTCCATATTTTCTCTCCATCTCATCTATGAATTTATCGGATCCATAGAAGAGTCCTTTCAAGAAAAAAAGAGAACCGTCCCCATTTATTCCGTCTTTTTTCTCCTCCCTTTGAGTATGTTCTGTCTTCTATAGTGATGGAAGGAATATTAAAAGAAATGGAAGACAAAATATCTGGATTTGAAATAACCAAAGATAAATTGAAATTGGAATCAAAAGATTAAGATCATATTTTGGTGAAAAATGGGGACAGCGACTATTTTTTATTGACAAGATAAAACTTGTATGATAAGATTAATTTACTATGTCAAGGATAGCAAGAGTTGTCGCTGTCCCCATTTTAATAAAAATGGAGGATTATATGGTTAAACAAAGTAGTAATCGTAATTTTATTACTACAGATAAACTTGTGTTATGTGCGTAGAAACAAAAATCACCATCTCGGAATTACAAACAAGGAGGTTTCAACCTTGGACCATACAAGATTGCTCAACCGACTTCATAGCAGGAAAATTCTAAATCGAGCATTTGACTATGCTCTTTACGACAGAATAAAACATGACTATTATTACGACTACTTTGAGATTGAGTATGTCTCGAAAAACAAAGAAAAAATTCTGGATGAAATATTAATAGAATTGGAGGACGTCGATAGCTACACCCAAAGACCTGCATATGCATATTATCCTCCAAAAACTGATTTATGTTATCGAAGAATGGTCTACATTCCATTCAAAGATCTTATCATTAGATATGCCTTCGTCATTATTCTTGCTGACTTATTGGACAATGACCTATCACCAAATTGTTTTGCTAATCGCAAGGCAAAGGGCGAACAATCAAAAATTTCACTTTTGGAAGATTTTGCCAAAAACTCATGGCCAAATTTTTGTGAATGGCAACGTGGATGTGTAGAGAAATATGATGTTCTTTTAAGAACTGACATCACCTCTTTCTATGATTCGATTTCTCACGACTATTTAGTGGCCGAAATATGCAATGAACTTTCTGGAATCTGAGTAAAAAAGGGGACAGGCTACTTTAATGAAAAATATGGGGATAGAGCCTACATTTTTAAATCCCAATATTACAAAATTCAAAATCCAAAGTAAATCCCAATTTCCAAATCCCATAAATCTGCGGAAATCTGCGTCCTAATTATGAGATTGCTTCCCTTCGCTTTCGCTCAGAGCTTGCCCTGAGTCTGTCGAAGGGACAGGCTCCGCTTTACTTCTCGCAATGACAAATGGGAAAAAAGACTTTTTGATTAAAGTTTTGATTCCAATATGTTAAGTAGCGTTTCTGCAAGATCTATTGACTCATCCGCATGTTCTTTTGTAATATCTGCACCAAATACATATCTCGCACGGTTTCTTCTCTCTAATCCTGAATTGAGTCTTCTACCCAGTTCTGATTTAATTTCTCCTGTTTTCACAAATAAGGCACCGAATCTGTTCACAATACCCCCGTGGCTTGATGGAAGGTCGTCGAGTTTAAAGAGCAGAAGCCCTTTAACTGCAAGTTCAGATGCGTTATATGCTGAGTCTACCGCAAGTCTATAATCACCCTCTCGTAAATTTCTACTTGCACCCCCTAAGTAATGTCTTGAGAGTTGAGAATATTCGTTCTGTTCCTTCCTCTTAATCTCTTCTTCTTTCATTGAATATACCTCCTTGCCTATCTTAAGGGCTCTGTAAACAACCCAAGAACTGGGATACCGAATCTCACTCAAAGGAAAAATCAGAGATTCAATACGTTCTCCTGTTTTCCACCAGATATTCCACGAAATATCCGATAAGAAGTTTTCTATTTTCTTTCTTCCATCAGTAGATAGAATGAGAAGGTCTATATCACTATCCTCGTGTGCATCTTTCTTGAGAACACTTCCAAAAAGAACAATTTTGGCTATGCTCTCTTTGAACTCACTCTCAAGAACCATTTCCTTGAATTTCTTTATAGCATCTTCTTTCTTTTTAATTATTTCGTTCATCCATTAGATTATATCATACTCATTCGTTTTTGTCAAGAACGTGTCTGCTTCCTTAAGTAGGTTGGAATTTCCAACTCGTCCCGAGTGAAAGGATATGAAATCCCCTTTCCCATTGCCAGTTTTTTTATCTGTTTCCTTTTGAAAGTAGGGCGTTCGAGGTCTTCAGATGCAAAACTCCCAAAATTTATGATACTCTTTTCTTCTCCATTTTGTCCGAGTCCAGTGGCTATAACCGTGACCCTCATCTCACCATCAAGGTTCTCGTTCTGAATTATACCGAATATTATGTTCGAATCCTCTCCGGATACATCCTGTATGGATTGGGTCGCATCAGAAGACTCTGAAAGAGTTAGGTCCATTCCACCCGTTATGTTCACTAAAAGTCCCTTCGCTCCGGATATCGAGACATTATCTAACAGTGGGGAGGATATGGCTTCAGAAGCAGCCTCCTTTGCCCGATTTTCACCTCTGCCTGTACCTGTTCCCATAAAGGCTTCACCACCTTCTGACATAACGGTTCGCACATCAGCAAAATCGAGGTTTATCAACCCAGGAGTGGTTATTAAATCTGAAATTCCTTTGGTCGCATGGTAGAGAACCTGGTCGGCAATTTTAAACGCCTCATGAATCGGTGTCTGCTTTCCAACAACCGACAGTAGTTTTTGATTGGGAATACATATCAATGTATCAACTTCCTTTCTCAATTCTTCCAATCCCTCCAGAGCCTGTTGTTCTCTTTTTCTGCCCTCGAAATCGAAAGGTCGGGTCACAATTGCAATGGTCAATGCACCTGACTCTTTTGCAAGTTTGGCTATAAGTGGTGATGCACCTGTTCCTGTTCCGCCACCCATCCCTGCGGTTATGAAGACCATATCAGTACCATCTAAAATTTCAACAACCCTGTCTGCATTCTCTTCTATCGCCTTCCTTCCTATCTCAGGCCTCCCTCCAGAACCTAAACCCTTTGTCAGCTCAATTCCTATCTGTACCTTTATTGGGGCAGGGGTGCGTTTTAATGCCTGCAGGTCAGTGTTCGTGGCGATGAATTCAACACCACACAGATCCTGTTCTATCATTCTACGCACAGCATTTCCACCTGCACCACCAACTCCAATCACTTTTATGTCAGCATTTCTATCATATTCTTCTACTATTTCAAACATACTAACCTCCTTAAATTATTTATGAATGTTTTTCCAATTGCAAACTCCTTTAAAACAAGCAATTCCAAGCCATGTTTTCCGTTATCACCCCCCATATTTTGCCAATCTGGGGAGACGGTTTTTACCGAACGTAGGCTTGTCGGCAAGCCAGCAAAAAACTCGCATTTCTGCAAGTACTTGGATTTAAGAAAGTTGTTGAATTTTTCAGCAACTTTCGCCAAGTCAAAGCCAAGTGAGGTAAATTCCATCGACCATAATGTCATTTCAAATCCCTCTTTATATTTTTATTATGCCAACATATTACCGAACCATCGTTTCATTCTATCCCATATCTTATCGAATATGAGAGAATCATCTTTGCCCCAGTGTTCGCTCTTATTCATATTTTTATAACCATAGATGACGAGTCCTACTCCAGTCGAATACACAGGGTCACGGACAGCATCTACGAGTCCACTAATCCCTTCGGGTATTCCTATCTTTGCTGGCATATCGAATATCTCTTCTGCAAGTTCTACCATTCCGGTCAATTTTGCAGTTCCACCTGTCAACACTATTCCGGCCCCTAATAGGTCGGCATAATCCGTCTTTTTTATCTCACGATTTGAGATAGAGAATATCTCTTCCATCCTTGGTTCAACTATATCACAGAGAAGTACTCTTGGAACTTCGCGTTCTCCCCTACCACCGACGCCCTCCACCTTGATTTTTTCGTTCCCATCGATTAGTGAAGCAAGTGCACATCCATACTCGGTCTTTATGTGTTCGGCCTGCATTCTCGGTGTTCGCAATCCGAAGGCAATATCGTTCGTCACATTTACACCCCCAAGTCCTATCACCTGAGTATGCTTCAAACTGCCTTCATGAAAGATTGCAATATCGGTCGTCCCACCACCAATATCTATCAATGCAACACCTATTTCCTTCTCATCGGTGTCTAAGACAGCATAACTGGATGCAAGGGGTTGCAAGACTATATCTTTAACCTTGAACCCAGCTCGCTCTATAGATTTATAGATATTGGCTGCAGAACTCACCGCACCGGTAACTATATGCACCTCCGCTTCAAGTCTCACGCCCGACATCCCCTTGGGGTTTTTTATCCCGGATTGGTCATCAACTATGAACTCCTGAGGTATTACATGGATTATCTCTCTATCTATAGGTATAGAAACCGCCTTAGCCTGTTCAACAACCCTGTCCACATCGGATTTTTTTATCTCATTACCTGGGCTTGAAACTGCGATAACTCCACGGGATGTCATACTTCTTGTATGATCTCCTGCTATACCAGCATACAGAGAACTCACTTTGACCCCGGACATCAGTTCAGCATCAGATACCGCCTTCTTTATGGAATCGACAGTGCGTTCAAGATTTACAACCACCCCCTTCCTCAACCCTTCAGACGGACTCGTCCCAACCCCCTTTATCCTTATCCCCTCATCTTCATCTATCTCCGCAATTACACAGGCTACTTTGGTGGTACCGAGATCGAGCCCTGTGATTATATTACTTTTCGGCATAATTCACCCCCTTTTATCCCTTATAACTATCTGATTTTTAAATCTCAGGTCTATAACCCTTTTTTCTTTTACCTCATCGGAAATAGTCTTTAAATTGTATAACTTCCTTTCTAAATCCCCAAACCCGAACAATATTTTACCACCTTCAGTAAGGACAGAAATGCCACTTTCATCCATTTCAATTCTAATTACTCTAAAACCAGACTTCTGTAACACACCCATTATGAGAAGTTCATCAGATAGTATGTTCGACTCAACCTTCTCTCCTACCCTAATATTCGAAAGAGATAAAAGTAATACCGGGAGATGGTTCTGTTTACCCCGTCCCAAAATATATCCATCTTCATCTACCTCAAATACACCATTAAGCAGTGCAACTGGTTCTTTTTTCTTCACTTTCACAATCAATCTTCGTGGATAAACTTTCTTAATTGAGAGAGAGACCTTTGAACCGAGTGTCTCCTTTAAAGACTCTTCGTCAACTTCAAAAATACTCACCCCCTTATTCTTATCAAGTCTGTTCTGAAGAGAGTCTGTATTCAAAATCGAATCGCCATCTATTTCTATCTCTTCGATTTTGAAGAAACTGGACCTTTTTATGGCAGTTACACCTCTTTGAATACCAAGGGTAATGAGTGTAAGTACAAGTAGAAAGAAAGGTAAAATTTTCATTTTACTACCTCAATTTCGAGTTCCAGATTTATTTTATATCTATCGAATATCTCGTCTCGTATCCATTCAACGAGTCCAAGTACATCAGAAGCAGTTGCCCTTTTTCTGTTTTCTATAAAGTTCGCATGGACGTTTGATACCATCGCACCACCTAATTTCAATCCCTTCAATTCTGCCTTTTCAATGAGTCTTCCCGCTGGCAAGCTATCTTTTGGGTTTTTGAATATACACCCCGCAGTTTTCACATTGTAAGGTTGTGTTGCTTTTCTTTTTTTTATGAACTTTTCCATCCGGGAGAGAATTTTTTCTGGAGACCCCTTGTGCAATTTCAGTTCTACTTCAGTAAATATTATTTTACAGGGAAGTTCAGTCTTTCTATATCCAAACTTTATTTCAGTAGAGGGAAAGACAATATCTCTGCCTGTTTCGTCAAGCCCCTTTACTGAAGTGACGACTTCGCATAAGGAGTGTCCAAAAGCCCCTGCATTGGTCATCACCGCCCCCCCCATACTACCAGGAATACCTGCTGCAAATTCAAGTCCTGCAAGTCCTCTCCGGGCAAGGAGTACCGCAAAATTGGTAAGATTCTCACCAGACCTAATCACCACATTTCTGCCTCTCACAGTATATCCCTTGAATTCAGGATGTATTATCATGCCTTTGAATCTCTTGTCGGAGAAGAGAAGATTGGTGCCATTTCCTACGACAAAATAGCTATTGCCTGACTTTTTTAAAAGTCCCATCAATCGTTTCAAATCGCCAAAAGAGGCAGGGATTATGAAATAATCCGCCTTGCCCCCTATCCCAATGGATGTATGCAGGGAGAGGGGTTCCCCTTTTTTGATCTTTCCTTCAATCTTTTTTGACCAGTCCATCTATCTCTTTAAAAGCATATCTCCTACTTTCCACACATCCCCCGCACCCATCGTTATCACAAGTGAGCCATCTTGGGCAAGCCTTCGGACAAAATCTGGTATCTTCTCAAGTTCTTCCACATAATGTATCTCTTTTTGCGGCCAGAGTTTTTTCGCCTCTTCAGAAATCAGTTCCCCAGTCACACCGCTAATCGGTTCTTCCCTTGCAGGGTATATGGCGGAGACTATCAGTGCATCCGCATCCTTAAAAGACGATGCGAATTCACGGTAGAAATTCTGTGTCCTCGTATAGAGATGGGGTTGAAAGACCGCTATTATCTTTGAGTGGGGAATATTCTTCGCTGCCGAAAGGGTCGCTTCTATTTCTGTTGGGTGGTGAGCATAGTCATCGAAGATGGTCATACCCGAAATCTTACCCACAAGTTCGAATCTCCTTCTGACACCTTCAAAAGATTCAATCGCCGCCTTTATCGTCTGAAAGTCAATTTCAAGTTCTATTCCTATAGAGACTGCAGCAAGCCCATTTTTCACATTATGAATACCAGGAATTTTTAAATCAATTTTGTGGGTCTCATTTTTGTGTCTGATAGTAAATTCTGTATGCATCCCTCTAAACTTAATCTCCTCTCCTTTAATCAGACAGTCTGGTTCCAATCCATAAGTTATAACTTTCTTTTTTATTAAATGCTGTATACTCCTCGCACCAGGGTCGTCTCCACATAATATAACTGCTCCATAGAAGGGAACTTTGTTACAGAATTCACAGAAGGCGTTTTTTATTTCGTCAATGTTAGGATAACAGTCGAGGTGTTCTGCTTCGATGTTTGTCACCACTGCGAGTGTTGGTGTAAGTTTCAAGAAACTCCTGTCGAACTCGTCCGCCTCGCAGACAAGAAATTTACCATTCCCAAGATGTGAACTCGCCCCAAAACTACGCACAATACCACCGACTATAATTGTGGGGTCAAGGTCTGCTTCTTTCAATAGTCTGCCTATCATACTCGTAGTTGTCGTCTTGCCATGTGTTCCTGCAACCGCTATCCCATCCCTCAGTCTCATCAACTCCGCAAGCATTTCCGCTCTTCTCACCACAGGAATTTTTAACCTCTGTGCGTGGACGAGCTCAACATTTGAACCTTTTACAGCAGAAGAGTAGACTACTACATCGGCACCAGAGATATTGGATGGGCTGTGGCTGCAAAAAACTTCTGCACCCAATCCTTTTAACCTTTCTGTTATATCTGAAGGGTTTATATCTGAACCCGTTATTTTATATCCATAATGGAGAAGGAGTTCAGCGATGCCACTCATTCCAGTTCCACCAATTCCAACGAAATGTATATGTTTTATGTGTCTGAACATATCTTTTCAATCTCTTTTGCAATCTTTCTTGCAGCATCCCCAACAGATAGACCTTTAAGATTTTCTTCCATAGATTTCGAGTTTTTAGATTTGATAATCTCAAGAATTTCCTTTTTCAGCACTTCTTTTGACAGATTTTCATCTTCTATCATTATCCCTCCTTTTTTTTCAACCACCCATTCTGCGTTCAATTTCTGGTGGTAACCTGCATAAGGATAGGGAATGAGTATAGATGGTTTTGCAGCAGTTATAATCTCTGCAATGGCAGTTGCTCCTGCTCTCGATACCACAGCATCTGATGCTCCATAGGCATACTCTATCTCTTCTATAAAGGGCAGTACCGCTACCCGAGGACTTTCACACCTTTTCCTCACATCTTCGTAGTCTCTACTTCCTGTGATTATGATAAACTGCAAATCCTTGATTGAACCGACAAGTTCACAAAAGACTTGATTTATTCTGTGTGCACCCGCAGAACCACCAAGGAATAAAACCGTCTTCTTTTTAGGGTCAAGGCTGAAATATCTGCATCCTTTTCCCTTCGTAATTTTTCCAATCCCTTGCCTCATCGGATTTCCGCTCACATAGATGTGAGCCCGGGCGGGGAGGTATCTCTTGGATTCCTCGAAGGTCAAATGAACCTGTGAGGCTATTTTTGATAAAACTCTGGTTGCAAGACCAGGCACAAAGTTCTGTTCTGTTATCAGAGTTGGTATTCTCAAAATCGATGCTGCAAAGATTACTGGAACCTCAACATATCCCCCTGTTCCACAGACAAAGGCAGGATTTTCCCTTTTCAATATTCGCATAGACTGAAAAAAACAGTGTAGATTAACAAACAAGGAAATGAACTTATTTCTTATACCAGTCTTTGAAAATGGTCTTGCATCCACCCCGATGAATCTATATCCTTTACCTCTTATGATTCTCCTTTCCATACCTTTTCTCCTACCAAGGAAGGTCACATCACAATCTAACACTTCTGCGATAGCCAGTCCTGGAAAGATGTGCCCTCCTGTTCCTCCACTCACTATCAAACCTTTTTTCATAACCATTCCTTGAGATAGAAAGCACCACCCCTATCCCAAATAGACTTGCGACGAGGGAACTACCACCGAAACTTATCATAGGAAGTGGTAAGCCTGTCGTGGGAAAGATCCCAACTGTAACGCCTATATGGATCATCGCCTGCACGAAGATAGTAGAAATAATTCCAATTGCTGCAAGTTCCCCAAACCTGCATTCGGCAGATAATGCAATCTTAACTCCTCTTGCAAGCAGCAGAATGAACAGTACCATCACAAGACTACTGCCGATAAATCCGACTTCTTCTGCGATATTTGCGAATATGAAGTCTGTATGCAATTCGGGCAGAAACAGAAATTTCTGTTTCCCTTCCCCGAGTCCTACACCCCAAAATTTACCAGAACCTATGGCGATCAAAGACTGATGAACCTGATACCCTCTACCCATAATGTCATTTGAATAATTCAACAGATTTTCTATTCTCATTCTTGCATAGGGAAAAAAGAACATTCCGCCGAAAAAGAGACCTAAAAACAGAACGGTGGAGATTATCAGATAATGTATCTTTGCACCGCCCAAAAATAGCATGAGAAACCCACTCATAAGGAGCACACCAGATGTTCCAAAATTGGGCTGAAACAGAACCAGCCCTACACAGAGTCCCAATACAGCTACTACTGGCAGGTATCCTGAACGCAGCTCTTTTAGTCTTTCTGGATTCTTTGCCACATAAGATGCTATGAACAAAACTAAAAATGGCTTCGTAAATTCAGAGGGTTGAAAGGAAATGGATAGAACGCTGATCCATCTCGTCTGCGTATACAAAAGGCATAATAGAAGAAGTAGGATTGAGCTACCGATCAAGATGCCAGAAAGTTTTTTCCACTTTCTATAGTCGATCACTGATGCGAAAAACATAAGCGCCACACCTATGAGCACCCTTATGAAGTGTTTGCGAATGAAGAAGAACTCGTTATGAGTTGAGCGTGCAGCAAAATAAGCGCTTGAAGACAATACCATAATTGTTCCAAAACTGAGTAATATGAGAGTAATTATCAATAGAGGCAGATCGATTTTCATCTTTTATACCTTGTAAAGACCTCTTTAAATTTGTTTCCTCTCTCTTCAAAATCTCTAAACATATCGAAACTACTACATCCCGGAGAGAAGAGTATTGTATCTCCTTTAATAGCGTATCTCTTTGCAATCTCAACCGCTTCATTGATGGATTCAGCAAAACTTATAGATTCAAAACCGAATCCTCTGACCATACTCGCCAGTCTTAGCTTTGCCTCCCCAATTAAGACTAAATGTTTGATCTTTTCCTTTACGAGTTTTGCAAAGTGTGAAAAGTCTGCTCCCTTATCCCTGCCCCCTGCGATGAGTATAATAGGTGTGCGAGAGACGGAGAGAGAATGAGTCGCAGCTTCTGGATTCGTACACATAGAATTGTTTATGAATCTGACCCCATCAATAGAGCCGATCTCTTCCATCCTGTGTGGCAAACCTTTGAAGTTTTCTATCCCGCTAATCATACTCTCTTTCTTAACACCCAGGATGGTGCAAACGACCACTGATGCCAATACATTTCCAAGACCATGCTGTGGCTTAACAATTCCCACTGAGCAGATTCTTTCCTTCGCCCCATTTTTGAAAAATATCTCTCCGTTTGACAAAAAAGACCCTTTAATAACTCCATTTTCGGAAAAGAAAAATTTCATTGCCCTAATTTTTGAAACCGTGGTAGAATTTTTTGAGTTCACTACCGCAAAGTCCTCACCTGTCTGGTTCATAAATATCCTTTTTTTAAGATTTATATACTCTTCAAAACTTCTATGGCGATTCAGATGGTCCTGAGCAAGATTTGTAAGCACAGCGATGTGGGGTCTAAAATTTACAATCGTCTCTAACTGAAAGGAAGATACTTCACATACGACCAGACTATCCTTTTCAAGTTCAAATATGAGCGAAGATAGTGGACGTCCTGGTGCTATATTGCCACCTATATGAGACTTTCTTCCATCTGCAAGTAGGATCGCATTGATTAGAGCAGCGGTAGTTGACTTACCATTCGTTCCTGTGACAGCTATAATAGGAGAGTTAATATGGTGATAAGCGAATTCTATTTCAGACCATAGTGGAATCCCTTTATTCCTCACTTTTTTCACTATCTCCGTGTCGAGTGGTACACCAGGGCTCAGCACAACGAGTTCAGAAGATAATATTCTATCCGTATGAACCCCAAGTTCCAATTTGACCCCGATTTCTCTCAAGCCTTCAACTGGTACATCCTTTATATCCGTTGCGAAGACATCCATACCAAGCCTCCGCGCTGCCTTGCACACTTCTATGCCGCTCCTACCAAGACCTATAACACCTAAGACATTCATCGTACCTTCAATGTAGACAATGCTATAAATGCAAAGAGTATGGCAATGATCCAGAATCGAACCACAACCTTTGGCTCTTTCCATCCTTTCAGTTCATAGTGATGATGAAGCGGAGACATCTTAAATATCCTCTTCCCCTTCGTAACTTTGAAATACAACACCTGCACAATCACAGAAAATGCCTCTAAAACGAAGACGCCTCCAACCAATAAAAGTAAGATCTCTTGTTTTATCAAGACGGCAACCGTACCCACAGCACCACCTATTGCGAGCGAACCGACATCTCCCATAAAGAGTTGAGATGGATAAGTATTATACCATAGAAATCCTAAAGCCCCTCCAAGCAGTGCTGTGCAGAAGACAGTGAGTTCTCCACTCCCATTCAAAAATAGCACATTCAGATATTCACTTATCTTCATATGACCTGTTACATAGCTCAAAACGGCATACGAGGCAGCACCAATTCCTGCAATACCTATAGCGAGCCCATCGAGTCCATCTGTAAGATTGACCGCATTGGATGCTCCAACGATAACGAACGCAACAAAAGGAATGTAAAGCCACCCCAAATCTGGAAAAATATTTTTAAAAAAGAGTACTGAAGTCTTCGTTGCAAATTCAGGAGCAAATGGTTTGAAATAGAGATAGAATCCGATGAGTAGACCCAATAGAAACTGCCAGAAGAGTTTCTCAGTTTTTTTGAGTCCCCTGTTTCTCTTTAATTTTAACCAATCATCAATGAAACCCAAAGTTCCCAGATATACGGTTGAAAATAGAATTAGATGGATGAATCTATTTTCAACACGTGCCCACAGTAAGGTAGAAACTATTATGGAAAAGAGTATGAGTACCCCCCCCATTGTAGGCATCTCTTTTTTTTCTCTATGTCTTGCGGGAACATCGGAAGATATCCGCTGCCAGATTCTTCTCTTTTTTAACTCTCGAATGAGTGGAGGTCCGAAAAGTAATGCAATAACGAGTGCGGTTACAGCCGAATAGGCTGCTCTAAAGGTAATATACCTGAAAAGGTTAAAAGGCGAAAAATACTCCCTAAGTGGATATAAAAGCCAATAGAGCATCGCTTAATTCCTCCAATCCGACTGCCCTCGAACCCTTCACAAGGACAGTGTCACCCTTTTTTACAAAACTCTGTAAGAATTTCAAAGCTTCTTTCTTAGTAGAAAAATAGAATGCTTCCCCATCGAATTTCTCTTTGAAATATCTCGCCTCTCCTCCCACAGCAACTAAGACATTTGCAAAATGAGAAGCATCCTTACCCAACTTCAGATGAAATTCTCTGCTCTTTGCACCAAGTTCTAACATATCACCTAATACCGCTATCTTCCGAGAGCCACCTATCGTTGTTAGATTTTCAAGCGCATATCTTAAAGAGGCAGGATTTGAATTATAGGAATCGTCTATGATAGTTATTCCCTTTCTCTGTTTAACCTCTCCCCTCAGCTTCGGTGGTACTAAATTCTCCAGTGCATCTTTTGAGGTTTTGCGGTCTATTCCGTAAATATCTCCTACTGCGATACTTGCAATCGCATTATATACATTCTGAATCCCAATGAGAGGTATATTGAATCTCACACCATTACAGAAAAAACTGGTCATTTTTGATATAATTTTTATGTCAGTAGCCACATAATCAGCTTCATTTTTTATACCAAATTTGAATAGTCTGCACTTCGCCGATTTTGACTTTTTCAATACTATAGGATCATCTCCATTAACAACAACGATGTCGTCTTCTTTTAGAAAATTAACGAGTTCAAACTTGGCATCCGCTATCCTCTCAATAGATATGAGATACTCAAGATGTGCAGGTCCAATATTCGTTATGACGCCTGTTTGAGGAAGTGCAATCTCACAGAGTCTTTTAATTTCACCAGGTGCGCTCATTCCGAGTTCCAAAGAGGCGAAGCTATGAGATTTTTTTAGAGCAAAGATGGTGAGGGGTACACCTACTAAGTTGTTGTAACTCTCGTGAGATTTCAGCACCCTAAATTTTGTTTTAAGGACCGCTGCTATCATATCTTTAGTTGTGGTCTTCCCATTACTCCCTGTAACTGCAACTACCTTCACATCAAACTTTCTCCTGTAATATCCTGCCAGATCTCCAAGTGCCCTCATGGTATCGTTGACGATTATCGTCTTATTTCCACTCTCTTTTTCTGCTACGACATAACTCGCCCTTTTATTAAGGGCATCTTCTATAAAATTATGTCCATCGTATCTTCTGCCTCGTAAAGCTATAAATACCTCCCCAGGTCTGATAGTTCTGGAATCGGTCGATATTCCAGAAATTGGGGTCTGATTTTTTTTAAACCTCCCACCGACTGCACTCACAACTTCTTCAATCCTTAACTTCATAATAAATCGAGTATAACCTCCCTATCATCGAGAGGGATTTTTTCCTTACCCACTATCTGATATTTCTCTGCCCCTCTACCTGCAACAACAACGAAGTCTTTCGGTTTCGCCTCACTTATTGCAAACCTTATCGCTTCCCTCCGATCAGGAATGACTTTATAATTTTGATACTTTATCCCATTTTTTATTCTTTCTATTATCAACTCAGGTTGCTCGCCTCTGGGGTTATCCGATGTCACTACTACTATATCTGAGAGTTCGGATGCAACGCTACCCATTATCGGTCTTTTTCCCTTGTCCCTCTCACCTCCACATCCAAAGACCGAAATCACCCTCCCTTCAGCCAATTCTCTTGCCGCTGTTAAAACTGCTCTCAATGCATCCGGAGTATGGGCATAATCTACGACAACGGTGAAGGGCTCTGTTTGAATAATCTCGAACCTTCCAGGAATAAGAAATCTTTTTTTCAGTGCTGAGCAGATGAGTTGGGGAGTAAAGTTCAAAGCAACCCCTACAGAAAAGGAGGCAAGCGCATTGTATACATTATAGAGACCAGGAAAAGGGAAATAGGTCACAAAATCTCTGCCCCTATAAACGATATTCAGCAGAGTCCCTTTATACCCATTGAATCTGTAATACGCACTTACATCACAAACTTTTTTCAGACCGTATGTAATGACCCTGCCTCTTACTCTGTGTGCAATCTGTGCACCAACAGAGTCATCCACATTTATAACTGAAATCGCATCCTTGTTTAGATTATCAAAAAAGTGTACTTTCGTGGATATGTAATTATCAGAACTTTTATGAAAATCGAGATGGTTTCTTGAGATATTTGTAAATACCGCTACTCTATAGTCAATACCAAATGTCCGCTTCAATGCGATTCCGTGTGAAGTGACCTCCATAACACCGTACTTTATACCCCTTTTACTCATCTCCTTGAGCATACTGAAAATATCTGAAGACTCTGGTGTGGTGCGCTCACCTTCTATCCTTCTATTACCGATGTAGTAGCCAACGCTTCCTATAAGACCGACCTTCTGCTTCTTTTTTCTGATGATATTTCTCACAAGCCAGGATGTGGTGGTTTTTCCATCCGTACCTGTTATACCAACAATCTTTAACTTTTTGGATGGGTCATCGTAGAACCTCCGGGATACCAATGCGAGTGCTTCTCGCGCATCAGGGACTGTAACTACCGTTGTATCCTCTTTTTTTTCTATGGACCTTTCGACTATAAAAGACCTTGCTCCCCTTCTATAAGCATCTTCAACATAGTTATGTCCATTCCTTTTTAGACCTTTTATACAACAGAGAAGATAGTCAGATTGTACATCTCGAGAATCGTAAGAGATACCCCTTACCTGAATATCCTTATTACCATAAACACCATTCTGTTTTAAATCTACGATAATATCTCCAAGTCTCTTCATTTCTGACAAATATTTAAATACCAATAATCAGATAGATTCAAAAGCCTCTCCCCAATATTTCGAAATATGGGAGCTGCTACTTCTCCACCTTGATATTTCCCCTTTGGTTCATCCACAACTATCGATATGAGAAATTTTGGGTCATCTGTAGGGAAGAAGCCAACAAAACTTGCAAAGAACTTGTCTTTAGAATATCCTTTCTCCGTGCTCTTCTGGGCTGTTCCTGTCTTACCTGATACTGGTATGGAAAGTCTGGCACGTCTACCAGTCCCACTTTCCAATACCTGATGAAGTATGCCTCTTAAGATCTCTGCTGTCTTTGAAGACACTACCCTCCGTATGGTTTGGGGGAAAAATTCCTTTTTAATTTTACCATTTTTCCCAACAATTTTTCTAACGATCAGTGGTCTTGTAAGCACACCATCGTTTGCAATCGCTTGATAAGCGAAGGCAAGCTGAAGTCCAGTAACTGCCACACCCTGACCGAGGGCAATGTTTGCAAAATGAATTTCTGACCACTTCTCTGGTGTAGTAATAATGCCTTCCCTCTCACCAGGAAGGTCTATCCCCAGTTCACATCCAAAACCAAAAGACCTGGCATATAGGTAGAGTTTTTCCTTACCAACTCTTTTCGCTATTTTCACTACGCCAATATTACTCGATTTTTCAATTATCTCGGAAAATGTTAATTTCTTGTATTCCTTCACATCTTTAATCTCATGTCCACATATAATTAAACTTCCATTTTCTACATCCACCGAATCGTCTGGATGTATAATATTTTCTTGAATAGCAGCAGCAGCGGTAACTATCTTAAAGGTCGAACCAGGTTCAAAAATGTCTGCAACGGCTCTGTTTCGCCATTTCGCAGCATTGCCATTTCCTTTATGATTCGGGTTATGATACGGGAAATTCGCCATAGCTAGAATCTCTCCTGTCTTTGGGTCCAAAACTATGCAATTTCCTGCACTCGCATTATATCTTTTCATCCCTATCTCGAGTTCTTCTGTAACGATTCTCTGAATATCGCTGTCTATGGTTAAGATAAGGTCACATCCCTTTTCAGGATTTTTCTCAAAATATTCTAGGAGTGTATGTCCATTAGCATCTAAATTGAATATAGCAAACCCTGCTTTACCATTCAAGATGGAGTCAAACTCGTACTCAATCCCTTCGAGCCCCTTCGAATCTTCACCGCAGAATCCTATAAGATTTCCTGCACCAGCCACTGGATAATACCTCCTTTTATCCTCTGCAATAAAAATCCCACTCAGCCCATACTGGTTCAACCTATCTACCATGCTATCTTCAATATACCTTTCAATCCAGACGAACCTACCCTTAGAGGTAAGCAAAGAGAGAATTTTTTCTTTTTCTTTTAGACCAATCGCAGAAAGAATGTTCGCTGTGCGCGGTGGATTAGAAATCTTATGGGGGAGTGCAAAGCAAGATTTTGCAGGCACTGAGAATGCCAATAACCTACCATTTCTATCATAGATACATCCTCTATCGGTATTGATATAAGCGCCCTTCTTATGTTGCCGTTTTGCAGTTTCGCTATAACTCTCGCCTTTGACGATCTGCACAGAGAACAACCGTAAGAGAATCATAACCCAGATAAATATAGTGAAAACTATAAAAACTTTCACTCTCATCTTTGAACTTTTTTCATTTTAATAGGACGCAGATCTTCGCAGATAACCTCAGATAATTTTTGCCACCGAGGCACAAAGCCACCAAGGTTAAAGAAGTATTTTTTTGTGTTCCTTCGGCTTCGCTCAGGACATGCTTCGAGTCTTTGTGGCTAATAAAATCCTGAAAATCTGCGTTCATCTGCGTCCCTATTTTTTGTATGTCACTTCTTCCGGTTTCGGGAGTCTCATATTCAACTCCGTCTCCACTTTTTTCTTAATCCTGCTGTAGGATGAAAGGCTATCCCTTTTCGCCTTCAAACAATTCACATCAGAGAATAACTCCTTGGCCTCTTTCTTTAAATTTTCGACCCTGTAGTTCAATTCAGTAAAATAGACCCTTTCATAGACTATGCTGAAAAGAATGATCGTTACAAGAGTAAACAACAGAAAAAATTTCCTCATAGTCTTTCCGCCCCCCTGAGTTTTGCACTCCGAGACCTTCTGTTTCTCTCTATCTCATCTCTTGTTGGTCTTAAAGGTTTTGGGGTCAGTATGCGGAGTTTCTTTCCATCAAGTTCTCTGAAAAAATTCTTCACAATCCTATCTTCGAGAGAATGATAGGATATGACACAGAGTCTCCCCTCTACTTTAAGTATCTCTACCGCTTCCTTTAACCCTTTTTCTAATGTATTTAACTCATCGTTCACATAAATTCGGAGTGATTGAAAAATCCTTGCAAGGGTCTTTCTATGCCTTCTCCTCGGGGTAACCCTTTTTATTATGGACACCAGTTCACCAGTGGTTAAAATTGGTTTTTTCTTTTTCCTCTCATCCAGGAGTTTGGCAATTTTTCTAGCATTTCTCTCCTCGCCAAACTTCTTAAATATATCCGCAATCTCTTCTTCCGAAAGGCGATTAAGGCTGTCAGATGCTTTAGTGGTCAAATTCGTATCTATTCTCATATCCAAAGGCCCGTCCAATGTGTAGGAAAATCCTCTATTTCTATCTTCCAACTGAAAACTCGAGAGTCCAAGATCAAAAATTATCCCATCCACTTTTTCATTCTTTACCACATCTTTCATATTTACGAAATCCTCTCTGTAAATCTCCATACCCGAAGGTAGCCTTTTTTTTGCAATTGCAATGGTAGCTCCATCTTTATCGAGCCCGATAACTTTTCCGTTCTCACCAATCCTTTCAAGAAGTGCCAGAGAATGCCCTCCCCCACCCAAAGTCGCATCTACATAAACTCCACCCTCCTTTGGAGCCAGAATTTCTAAAACTTTATCAACTAAGACAGGTATATGCATCATATATCTAAATCCTCCAAATCCTCTTCCAAATTCTTTTCGGTCTCATCCATATATTTCTTATAGAGCTCTGGATTCCAGATCTCCAACCTATTCCCAAGCCCTATGACAACTACATCCGATTCGATCTGGGCATACTCCAGAAAATGTTTCGGGATATTCACCCTCCCATGTTCATCCATAGTAACCTTCTCAGACTCTCCGATGAGCCTCCGTTCAATGTTTCTCACCCTTTTTTTCGGAAAAAGATGTGTCGAAAATTTACTCTCGATCCTACTCCACACATCGAGGGAATAGAGGGAGAGGCATCGGTCAAACCCCCTCGAAACAACAAAAGTCCCATTCGCCTCCTCTGGCGTAATCTTCCTGAACTTCGCAGGTATGAAAAGCCGTCCTTTATGGTCTACAGAATGTTTCCTATTCCCTTGATACATTTTTCACCACTATTATCCACAAATCACCACAAATTATACAGGTATTCAAATTTTTTGTCAAGGAAAAAATGACGGTTTTGGGGGAAAAAACGCTCCAAAATCCTTAATTTTTATGGGGACGGTTCTCTTTTTTCTTGACAACTCTGGGGTCAGGCTAAAAGATAAGATTTATAAAGTGTTCCTCCATTTCTTTTTCATATCCGCATTTCAAAATTTCTTCTCTATATTTCAATATCACCAAATCTGCGAACTGTTTAACATTCCTCCCTGTTTCGTAAAAACTCCAAAGTTTTGACATAAGACTTGAGTTTTCAGCAATCTCGCATTTTGCTTGACAAGAAGTTTGTATTTGCTACACTTTTTGTAAATAGGATGAATTTCAAAATTTGAATTGAACCCCGTTAGATGTCCACTATCTAACGGGGTGAAAGGGGATGGAAAAGAGTAGTAGTGAGAAGCAGACAATAAACAGTGAAAAGACAAGTTGTACGCCATTTTGCCATCAATCTGACTAACAGTAAAATTTTATGTTAACTGTAATTACATTATTAACCTTAGGAATATTATTAGGCTTTTTATTAAGCAATAAAGAAAAAATCATCGGATATGTAGATCAGCTAACTAATTGGTCGATTTATTTACTCTTGTTCCTTTTAGGAATTTCTGTTGGTGTAAATGAAAAAATAATTAAGAACTTTGGCGAAATTGGTATAAAGGCAACTATTCTTACTGCCGGAGCCATATTGGGAAGTGTTGTAATTTCATACTTTACTTACAAATTATTCTTAAAGAAATAGAAAAATGAAAAATAGCTTAATTATACTAACATTCTTTGTTTTTGGTATTATTAGTGGATTATTCTCTCTCTTACCCAAATTCATATTTGAATCAGACTTTAGTTTATATGCTTTGTATTTATTGATGTTCTTGGTAGGCATTAGAATTGGCAGTGACATAACAGCTTGGAAAATTATCAAAACCGTAACTGTAAAAATAGCTGTAGTACCCCTATCGGTAATTATCGGAACTCTCTTAGGAGTTGGACTATTTTCATTTTTTATTCCCAGTATTACTCTAAAAGAATCTTTAGCAGTTGGGTCTGGATTTGGATACTATAGCCTATCAAGCATTCTTATTACCCAAATTAGTGGTGAAACACTTGGAGTAATAGCATTGCTTTCTAACATTTTCAGAGAAATTATAACATTATTAGCAACACCAATATTTGCAAAGTATTTTGGCAAATTAGCCCCAATAGCATCAGGTGGGGCTACATCGATGGACACAACACTTCCAATTATTACAAAATTTGTGGGAAGAGAATATGCAATAATATCAGTTTTCAGTGGAACAGTTTTAACAATACTAGTTCCATTTCTTGTCACTTTTATATTAAAAGTCTGATAATTATGACAAGATGGCAAAACAGCGTACAACAAGGTATATCTGGCTACACCTCGTTCCGCCCATATTCGCCTACGCTTCGCTACAGCAAACATCAGATATACCTAACCGTCAGTTGACATATTGAGCCAAGAAGAAATTGCCTGTCGTCCGTGACACGCTAATAGGAGCAAAGCCTAGTCACGGGGTCAGGCTCAACTATTTGCATACTACGGTCGCTCGCAATGACATTCTTGGTCATCTTGTTGACATAAGACTTGAGTTTTCATCAATCTCGCATTTTGCTTGACAAGAAGTTTGCATTTTAGTTCAATCTAAATAAGATGAATTTCAAAATTTAATTAGATAAAAGGAGGTCAATATGAGTCAAAACAACGACCACATTGTGCAGAACTCTGCCGTGGAAGCGCTAACAGTGGGAGCGTCTTATAAGAATGGGTGGCAACGACTCTGGAAATACATCTTAGAGCTGCTGCTCATAACTATTATATCCATTCTCATTCATATCCCATCTTCTGGGTTGTCTGTTTCTAAAGAGACGGAGGGGGTTGGGGCTGTATTTCTCGGGATTTTTGCTTTGGCTTATATACTTTTACTTTCCCGGCCCATAGAGTATGGTGTTTCGTTCGCCTATCTCAAGGCAGCCAGAGGCGACCAACTAAAGGTCAAAGATATGTTTGATGTCTTTCAAAACTACCTGAACGCTGTCTTGGCGAATTTACTCGTAGCTGTGATCGTCAGCATTGGACTTTTTCTTCTCATAGTACCAGGCATCGTATTCGCCTGCAAGTTAGCCTTTGTACCCTACCTGGTTGTAGACCGAAAAATGGAGGCCGTCGAGGCTGTCAAGGAGAGCTGGCGTATGACCAAGGGACATGCTTTGAAGGTCTTTCTCATCGGCTTATTAGCAATCCCTATCGCTATGGCAGGGTTGCTCTGCTTTGGTGTGGGGATCATTGTGGCAATCATGTGGATTGGCATTGCCTTTGCTTCCCTCTATCATGCGGTCAGTATATCAGGAGAGTCATCTGACGAAAAGAGAGAGACTCTTCGATAGATCGGATTTTAACTTCTGGGGAAAAAAAAGAAATGGGGTCAGGCTGAAAAATAAAATTTATAAAATATCGAAACTTTTGACCAATGCAGTAGCAAGGTACTGCATTTCATAACATCTTGGCCTGTTTCCACTATTTTACAGACCCATCAGGTCATCCAATAGTTTCGCCTGTTTTTGTGCAAGTGCTTTGGCCTCAACATAATCGCCTTTCTCTAACGCCTCCTCCATTTCTGAGTCTATAACTTCAATCTGAGTGAGTATTTGGTTTTTCTTTAACTCATCAAGAAAATCTAACTGGGATTTTTTCTCAGGATCTTTTTTAGACTTCATAAACTCTAAAAACAATTTACATTCATTTAAAATTTTGTCAAGCATGTAATTCCAAAATTTATTTTCAGCAACTCCCTATTGAGACCTCTGGAAAAGTCTTCCCATGCGGGTCTGCGACTGTGAATCTCTTTTTGTCATCTCTGTGGTTGATTTTTTGACGCTTCTCCGTATTTTGTCCAAAAAATTGGGTTAAGTTATCGTAAACCAAAGAGTTCCCGCATTTTTTCGTGTTTTAAGGGAATTTGCCATCTAAATATCTTCCAATTTGATAGAGTTTTAGATGATCTAACCTACCGCGATCTGTTTTGAATCCAAACCTTGCCGATTCAATTTGCCTCCATACACTGTTTAAATTTTCGGAATTACTTGAGCGAGGAACTCTTGGATCTTCTAAATAAGTAATCATGTATTTGAACTTTGAACTCATTAAGAATTTCATGACTTTGCGAAGGTGATAAGAATTCCTCCACCATACTTCTTCGGCAAGTGTATTTCTCTTAACATACGCTCCTTCTTTTAACTTTAAATTGTCAAAAATATTCCACAATTGCTGTTTGAAAATCAGAACCTTTTCTACAACAGTCCCAGCATAAATCTCAATCAATTCGGAGATTATCAAATGATCTTCTTTGGTCCATTTATCCATATCTTTCAAAATTTTCCATTTATGTTCCCAAAGTTCCTACCGATATAATTCTCCATCTTTGCTGGCAAAAGAACGCCGAAACTGAATGAGAGCATTCTTGAAATATTTGTGTATCCACTGCATTACATGAAAATAATCAAATTGTATTACGATATTCGGCCATACTCTCTTAGCCTGATTAGGAAAAGCTGATAGGAGATCAAAAATAATCGCCCATGGTTCTATCCCTAATTCCTTTACACGACAAAGGAAATCTTCGATGTAGCCTCGTCCATAAAATTCGGAAACTGGCTCAATATAGAGAATCCGTCTCTTAATAGCATCTCCGGCAATTAAATGATATCTGTGCGATCTTGTTGGCATATACTCATCGAGTGAAAGGACACCTGAAAACTCTAACCTGGCAATAATATCTTTGGTGTTATATTTATTTGCTTCTTTTTGTTTCCATCGATAAATACTCGACTTACTTCTTGAAGTGTTAAGAAATCGTTTCAATCTTCTTTCTTGAGTCTATTTGTTGAACGAGCGTATTTTTCAATTTCTGGTGTTGACAAAGAGAATTTTTTGGCAGCACAATTTGGATTTAAACATTTTGCTCTAATAATTTGAACTTTGAGTAGAACCGATCTATCAAGATCAATGTCTTTAACCGTTTTCCAATACTTGTCCCTACGGATCCGTATGGACCCGCACTTTTAAATGGCTGTTTAACTCCACAAATTGGACAGACACAAGTTTTAGGAACACGACGTCTAAGTATTTTAATTTTAAATTGTTCTGGCATGATACACCTCCCTTAGCAGGGAATGTATCATGAACTCAAAAGACATCCAATAAATAAAATGTCAAAGAACAGGGCAAAGTTGGACAAAATACGGAGAAGCCCTGATTTTTTCCCTTGACAAAAGTTTTTATTTATTGCATTTTTTATTAAGGAGGTAATTATGGGTAAAAAATATTTCATACCATTGTTCTTAATATTTCTCATCGGCCCCACTTTATGCGAGGAGAGAGTTCATATGGTTAGGGAGGGTGATACACTCTGGGATATATCAATATTCTACTACACCGATCCATTTCTCTGGTACCATATCTATAAAACGAACATTCCCCAGATAGACGACCCCCACTGGATATATCCTGGACAGAGTTTTACCATCCCCCCGAAACCAGAGTTGGAATTTGTTCCAACTGTAGCCGAAGAAGAAACTCCTCCCGTTATACCAGAAGAAACCTATACTACAATAGAAGAGATGGAGGCTGTTGTGGAGGAATATGAGGTTTACGAAGAGTTTTTAGAAGAAGAGATAATTGCATCTGAAGTTAAAAAACAGGTTGAACAAATTACTGCAATCGAGATTAGAGGAATTGAAACTTCTATAGTTCCTCCTGGACTTGCTTCTCGGGCAGGCTATATTCAAAGCGAACTTCCTGAAGGGGGATATACTATCGAATCTGAACCCTCAAAGGTTGAAAGAGTCGTTTCTCAGGATGAAGTCTATATAAACAGGGGAGAAGATGATGGTGTGCACAAGGAAGACTTTTATACTATATTTAGAATAGGAGATGAAATAAAACATCCTGTTACAGGAAAGAAATTGGGTCGACTCGTAAAAATTTTAGGAAAACTCAAGGTTTTAAAAACAGAGGATAAATCATCTCGATGTAGAGTTACAAATTGCTATGACTTCATAAAGGTTATGGATCGTATAAAACCGTATAAAAGACCCGATATACCAGTAAATAAAGAATTGGAAGCGACTACAGAAAGACTCGAAGGATATATTGTAGCAAGAGACGACAAAATGGGGATATTATTCACAAGCGATATTGTTTACATCGATATTGGTGAAGCCAATGGTGCGAAACTCGGCGATGTATTTGAAATTTATAGAAAGGGAAGAGAGTCCAAAGATGTGGAGTCAGGAGAGAAGATCGAACTCTCAGATGTGAAGGTTGGAGTGCTGCAAATAATAAAGTTAAAAGAAAATACTTCTACTTGTTATATAAAATCTATCGAAAAGAAAACAGATGTAGATGTGGGGGAGACTATAAGACTCATCGCGAGATTTAAAGAGTGAAAAAAACAGAATTTCTGAAGAATGTTTACTTTTTCAGCAAACTAACAGATGCAGAGATATTAAAGGTGGCTGTTATAACAAAAGAGATCGTCCTACCGGGTGAGAAACAGATTTTCAAAGAGGGAGACAAAGGTGATGCACTCTATGTGGTTTTGAAAGGTGAGGTAAGGATAAGCACAATGATACCGGGTGTTGGTGAAGAGGCACTTGCCGTGTTGAAATCTGGTGACTACTTTGGTGAAATGGCACTGATCGATGATGCCCCCCGATCAGCGGCTGCAATTACAAATGGCGATGTTACCCTCCTTCGTATGGACAAAGAGGATTTTAACAACCTGGTCTTTAAAAATAAGGAACTTGCTTACAAACTTTTATGGGTGTTTGTAAAGACACTCTCATCCAGATTGAGAGAAACAAATGAGAGGTTGAAAACGATACTGTCAATTGCGAAAAGTTTTTAATATTTTTTTGCAAATTTAGTGTTTTTTACTTGACAAGTTTTAAGAATATATTATATTATTATAAAAGAGCTCTTTGAAAATTTAACGTGCACTACCCAGAAGTAAAAGAAACTCTTTTTACGAAGGGTTTGATCCTGGCTCAGGACTAACGCTGGCGGCGTTTCTTAGACATGCAAGCCGAACGGACGTGCAGATTGACGCTGATGGACTTCGCAGATTTCTGCGGATAAATTGGCGGATATCTGTATGTTAGTGGCGAACGGGTGAGTAACACGTGAGTAATCTACCATTGAGAAGAGAACAACCTGTTGAAAAGCGGGCTAATACTCTATGATGTCTCAACCTGAGATTGTTGAGATTAAAGGGTGGCCTCTGCTTGCAAGCTATCGCTCAATGATGAGCTCGCGTCCTATCAGCCAGTTGGTGAGGTAATGGTTCACCAAAGCAAAGACGGGTAGCCGGCCTGAGAGGGTGATCGGCCACACTGGAACTGAGAAACGGTCCAGACTCCTACGGGAGGCAGCAGTCTAGAAAATTGCGCAATGGGTGAAAGCCTGACGCAGTGACGCCGCGTGGAGGATGAAGGCCTTCGGGTTGTAAACTCCTGTCAGAGAAGACGAAGGTTTTGAATACGAATAATATTCAGGACTGACGGTATTTTCAGAGGAAGCTCCGGCTAACTCCGTGCCAGCAGCCGCGGTAAAACGGAGGGAGCAAGCGTTGTCCGGAATCACTGGGCGTAAAGGGGATGTAGGTGTTCTGATAAGTTGAATGTGAAATCCCTCTGCTCAACAGAGGAACGGCATCCAAAACTATCGGAATTGAGCACGGGAGAGGAAAGTGGAACTCTCGGTGGAGCGGTGGAATGCGTAGATATCGAGAGGAATGCCAGTAGCGAAGGCGGCTTTCTGGACCGTTGCTGACACTGAGGTCCGAAAGCTGGGGGAGCAAACAGGATTAGATACCCTGGTAGTCCCAGCTGTAAACGATGGACACTAGGTGTTCCAATTTTATGGAGTGCCGAAGCTAACGCATTAAGTGTCCCGCCTGGGGAGTACGTCCGCAAGGATGAAACTCAAAGGAATTGACGGGGGCCCGCACAAGCGGTGGAGGATGTGGTTTAATTCGAGGCAACGCGAAGAACCTTACCTGGGTTTGAATTGTTGGTAGTAGTGAACCGAAAGGGGAACGAGCCCGAAAGGGAAGCCAATATAGGTGTTGCATGGCTGTCGTCAGCTCGTGCCGTGAGGTGTTGGGTTAAGTCCCGCAACGAGCGCAACCCCTGCCATTAGTTGCCACTCCTGAGCTTGTCGAAGGGAGCACTCTAATGGGACTGCCGCAGATAATGTGGAGGAAGGTGGGGACGACGTCAAGTCATCATGGCCTTTATGTCCAGGGCTACACACGTCCTACAATGGATAATACAACGGGTTGCAAAACCGCAAGGTGGAGCCAATCCCTAAAAGTTATCCTCAGTTCGGATTGCAGTCTGCAACTCGACTGCATGAAGCTGGAATCGCTAGTAATCGCGGATCAGCATGCCGTGGTGAATACGTTCTCGGGCCTTGTACACACCGCCTGTCAAGTCATGGAAGCTGGTAATACCCAAAGTCTGGACTTTAGTCGAGATGAAGGTAGGATTGGTGACTGGGACTAAGTCATAACAAGGTAGCCGTACGGGAACGTGCGGCTGGATCACCTCCTTTCTATGGAGAAATTAGGGTAGTGCACGTTTTTCTTCTATTAAAAGGGCCTATAGCTCAGTTGGTTAGAGCGTCCGGCTGATAACCGGGAGGTCATCCGTTCGAATCGGATTAGGCCCATGCAACAAAAATTTTGCTTACCTATTTGACGATAGAGACAATTTAAGGATGAATAGATTTCTATTTCCCATTTTATTGGTTTTCATTTCAACCAATCTTGTTCTCGCTACCGATGGGAGGGTTAATGCACTCAGTGGATACCACTTCTTTTTGATAGATGAATCAAATATCTTTGACTATCCGTCATCTTTGTTGAACTACCCAAATAAAATTATATGTGAATTGGAAGATACTCTATCTAAGAACCACTCGATTTTTCTTTCCTTACCCATAGGTAAAAATTTTGGTGTATTAGGCGTTGCTTTTAATAAGATAGAAATACCAGAAGCCATATCTACAATGTATGACTCGGTTACCCCTTACTGTGAGCCAAATCCTCTATTCACTTTTTTATTTGCAAAACGGTCAGACGATATATCGTGGGGAGTGCTCGTATCATATATATACGATAGGTACAAGGATGAAAATATAAATTCTTCGCTATCGGCTATGATTGCAAGAGGAGGCTTAAACTACAGAATCCATGGGGAAAACTTTATCGAAATTGGAGCCGAACTCGGTATGTATAAAGGCTTGGGGGAGGACCCATTTAAAAAAATAGAAGGCACAGGGAAGTTTTCTTACGGACTGGACGCAAGACTTTACTACTTGCTGTCAAGGGAATTTGTGTTCATTCCTGTGTTCGGATTTGAGAATATTGATGGCAGTTACAAGATTTCCGACATAACTTATGATAATACCTCTACCTTTCTATATGGCGGTCTGGGGGGGGATATACCTCTTTATTACGAACTGGATCTTATTTTTGGATTACTTGTAGAATACATCCAAAATAGTTTCGGGACCGAGTTTATAAAAAATGTAGAAAAGAATCTCTCTTTCCCTGCTATGATTGGACTCGAAGCAAGGATAAGGGACTGGTTTTTAGTAAGATTTGGCGGTGTGAAGGATTTTTCCAAAGTTGAAATTTCTGACGATTCAAAGAGAACCCATTTCGAATCCGACTTTTCTCTTTTGATTGGTTTAGGATTAAGAATAGGAAATAATCTGTATCTCGACATGAAATTTAATAATGACCTTTTATTTAAGGGTCCGTATTTTGTGGGTGGTAGTGAAGGGATGCCTATTACACATTTGAGTATAAAATACGATTTTGAATAATGGGGATGTAGCTCAGCGGGAGAGCACCTGCTTTGCAAGCAGGGGGTCACGGGTTCAAATCCCGTCATCTCCATTTTTAATAGGACGCAGATAATTTTTGCCATCAAGGCACAAAGTCACCAAGATTAAAGAAGTATTTTCTTCTTTGTGTCCCTGCCCCGTTAGAGACGACGCCTCTAACGGGGTTCATCTGCGTCCCCACTTCCATTTTTTACATTTATAACAGATTGTGCCTTGTCTATACCTTCCCTAAACAGGACCAACACCCCATCTCTTGCTTCCCCTATTATTGAATGAAGTCTCTCTTTTTCTTCTTGCGTGAATTCGGATAGAACATAACTGGTGTAGTTGCCTGGTGGTTTGCCTATACCAATCCTCAACCTTGCAAAATCTTCAGTTTCAAGGTAGTAAATTATAGAACCGAGTCCTTTATGACCTCCATCTCCACCCTTCTTTCTCAATCTCAGTCTGCCGAAAGGAAGATTTATATCATCGCATATTATTAGAAGTTCAGATGGGGATATGTCATATTCTGTAACGAGGTCGAGTACTGCCCTCCCACTTTCGTTCATAAAAAGAGTAGGTTTGGTGAGAAGCAGTCCTTCTGTCTCTGTGTAAAGATAATTTCTTCTGCCCTCTTTTAGTTTCCTGTTAAAATAGTTGCACAATTCATCAACGACTAAAGAACCTGCATTATGTCGAGTGAACCGGCAAGTTCTTCCCGGATTCCCCAGCCCACAAACGATTCTCATTTTTCTTTCTCTTCTGCTACCTCCGGCTCCTTCTTTTCCTCTTCTTCTTTTACTTCTTCTACTACTTCTTCTTTCACTTCTTCTTTCACGATTTTGGGTATGAGAATCGTTGTTATGGTTTCGGTAGGCTCTTCCAATATTTCTACATTTTCGACACTCAAATCAGAGATGTGGACGGAATCGCCTAATTTTAATTCTGAGACTTCTACTTCGATGTGGGGAGGAATATCTTTTGGTAAACATCTTACATTGATTTTTCTCAAAAGGTGTTCGAGGACACCCCCAGACTTTATTCCTTCAGGGGTTCCTGTGAGTATGATTGGAACTTGCATATGGACTTTTTCTGTCATTATTAGATGCTGAAAGTCTACATGTAATATTCTGCTCGTGACCGGATTTCTCTGTATCTCTTTAATAATGGTCTTTTTTATCTTATCTCCGGGTAGTTCTATTCCTATTATTATATTCTCACCTTTCTCTTTTTGTAACAGATGGCAAAACTCTTTTTCAGGGATACTAATATTTATAGTTTCTTCCCCATGTCCATACAGGATGGCAGGGATGAGTCCATTTTTTCTCAAATAGTTCACCTGTTGTTTACCAACTTTTGTTCTCTTGTTTGTTTTTATTTTTACTTCTAACATCCATACCTCCTTACTGATAAATATTCAATTAACCACATCTAAAACTTCAAGCTATTCCAAGCCGTTCGGCAGAGCTCACGTCGCAGCCACAGATTACACGGATTATTTCTGTATAATCATTTCGGAATCAGCGCAATTTTTCAATATATCAGTCCATACAGATCCTGCGGGCTTTTTCCATTCCAAACTGCTCCTACCAAAATTTATTACGAGTCTTACTCTAATCCCCGTTGCTTTAAGATGGTTGATCAGACCTAACTCTCTATGAATCTTCATTGCTATACCTATTATTTTATAAGTTCCTCGTAAATTAGTTTCAAATTGCCTGCTTTCATTGTGCTTTTAGTAACAAACAATTCCACAGATTAGTAATCCGTGAAATCCGTGGCTTACAGATAATCCACAAAGCAAATTTTAAAAATCCTGCTTACCTTACCATTACCATTATCATCTACACCGTTTCCCGTTAAATTTTTAAAATCAAATTCTAATGATAACCTTTCGGCAAATATCCATTTAATTCCTAAATTCAGATAACCATTGCCTTCACCAAATTTCCCGTCCTTTTTATCATCGTTTAAGGCAAAGTCAAAATCCCCTGACAATACAAGTTCAGGATTTATCGTCTTATCCACCCCCACGAAGATAGTCAAATTATCTTCATCTTTGCGTTCGAGGGAGTAGTTTATTCCACCATAGAGCCCCAGTCTTCCCAGGATACTGTAATTTTTGCCAACGACACCATAAAAACCTTTCGATTTTATACGATACCGTTCTTCTCCCTCGTCATATTCTTCGTATCCTTGCGAATTGAATCCGACAGCAAATGCCGGGGTGTATGCATCTTCATCTAAAAGTCTCACTCTTGCTTTAAATCCGACCTGAGGGTTGGTTTCAGGCATTCCCCTTCCTATGATATCGGTCCCTCCATAATAAAAGCCGAAGAGCATTCGATTGAGAAACCCTATGGAGAGTCCTGCAAGGAGACCACCGTTGGGCTGCATCCTAATACTTATCTCATATCCCCCACTCTCCAAAAGTCCTGTCGTAGGACAGTCTATGAGTTCTATGGGTTCTATTGCAAAAATAGAGACAGGCAATATCACGAATAAGACTGATACTCTAATCATAAAGACCTCCGTATTTTCCTATCAAAATAGAAAAATCTTCCAAAGTGTCAAGAAAAAAGAGCCACGGATTGCACAGATTAACACAGACTAAAACACAGGAGAAAGGGGGAACCAAATTAAAATTAGTAATTATCAATTAACAAGTCAAAATGATTTCTGCTCATTGATGGAATTTCTCCTTACTTGACCACAACAAACTTACGGATGAACTTCTCGCCATTTAACTCGACTTTCGCAAAGTATATTCCAGATGTAAGATTGAGTTGAAGTTTAATTTTGTAATGCCCAGCACGATGGAGTTTATCAGTTACAACACCCACCTTACGTCCAGCCAGATCATAAATTATAATTCTCACCTGTTGATCATCTAGTACCCCATATTCTATATTCAATATTTTGTGAGCAGGATTTGGATAAATTGATTTCATTACGAACCTATCTGGTATAGTCGGCTCAAGATTTATCACCGGCGGCGGTTTAGTTGAGAACCATGTAGCATTGTCCATATCTACCCAGTAACCTTCGGTATCGCACACATGCAAATCAACCCAATAATCTTTTGGGGTTGCTTCTGTCACCCAGGTATTTGCAAAAACTAAATCGTTTGCAAGACTATCATTATGCATACCATCGTCATAAAGGTAAACTGTATCGATAACTGTTTCATTTGGGCTTTCAATTTCTACAAAACACTGTGTAATTGAATCGTCATCTGCTACCCTCGTATAAATAGTCACACTACTCTCCGGCTCCACATATTGGGGTACTACATTCACATATCTCACTACCGGCACACCGAACCATAGTAATATGTTACTTAATACCTGCTTGCGTGTTGCAAAATTATTTATCGCTTCAAACCCGAAGGCAAAATAGACAACCCTATACGCACCTTCGTATTTCACAGCCCCATAGCCATCACCTACATACTGAAATACATGTGAAGAGCCGTTTAAGGTGTCTATCTCACTTGGGTAGTCTTGATTGTTCGCACCGTCGCCACCGGAAATCTTAAGTCCAATCCCATCACTGATCGGGTCGTCGAGAATACCTGTAAGTGTATCAATTTTTGTATCATCCGATATATAATCTGCATGAAGGTAATCATGATAAAACGCAGGCCCCTGATTATCCGCAACAAGTGCCCATCCAATATCCTGTCCGGTGATGAATAATTTGCCTCCTCTATCAAGCCACCATGCCAGTGCATCTTGCTCACTCGAGTTCAAAGGAGGAAAACTGTACCCAGTAGACCAGATAATAATGGGATATAATTTCATTATCGAAGTATCCGCCATAACTGTTACTTCTCCGATACTATCGGGCAGGTTGAATTTATCTGCCCATTCTGGAAGTGCCATCCATTCGTAAACATCATAAGTATAACCAAGACTATCTAATGTACTGGTGAAATAATCTTTACAACTTGGGTCTTTTGCCACGAGCATGAATTGCGCAGGATACCAGATTTTTATGTCAAATGAATCAACCCAATCCTTCGTGACTGCAACACTATCCCAGATATCAAGATAAAATGTCACAATATGGTCCTTTGGACAGGCAGAATCAACCTCAAATACATAAGAAGATAGTGAACTTCGCATACTATCTTTTGGTATATCGCCAAACTCTTTTATGCTATCAGTTATATTAATGTATGTGTCATAAGTGTATAACTTTGCTACAACGCTATCTGCATCAATAGCGCCTCGGTTTTTGAGTTTGATGGATAACTCAATCGTCTCACCCGGTCCGGCATAACCATCGCTGTTTCCATTGCTTTGCCCTATGTTATCATCATCCAGCGTATAACTTACAAATTTTAGAGTAGGTGCAGGCACTGGTACTATGAAATGATTCGTCCAGAATGAATCAAAAGTATCCTGCATCACAAGAGTAAACAGAATATTATGATTATTCGGACAATTTATATCCACCTGGAATACAAAAGCACTCGTGCAACTCACTACCGAATCGGGTAATACATCACCAAAATAATCTGTGGAGTCAATAATTACGACAAATGTATCCGCTGTGTGCAATATACCTTGCACACCTTTTGCTGTATCCACACCAACATTTTTGATAAATATAGGCAATTCAATAGTCTCACCCGCATCAACAAGGCTGTCATTATCACCCCAACTTGCATCAAGCATATCATCATCAATCAGGTAGCTTTGATAGACAAGATACGGACCGCTTGGCGATATTACAAGGGCATAACTCTCCTTTGGAATATAATTGTGTTTTGTAACTGTTACATATAATGTTCCTATAGAAGTTGGCGCTGTCATACTGATTACCGCATTACCACCCACATCGGTATATTCACGCGAATAGACTTCGCTTGGTTTGTACAGGCACACATACGCATTTTCAACAGGTGCACCCCCTGAGGTCACATTTATACTGAATGATGTCGCACCAATCGGTACAGAGTCATCGTGTACTACCTCAAATGTATCAGGCATATCTGTCCATATTGGCAGTTCCGGATCGCCCCATAAATTAAGCTCATATATGCACCACGCCCATACCGATGACCAGGTAACATAAGGGATTGCACCATCTTTCGCGTAAGCGTGTACCATACCCAGTTTGTAATTATCTTCTCTGAAAATCTCGTGAAAAAAACAGGCGTCAATAAAATCTGACGGTCCCATATTCGGGGGCATACCCCATCCATACCTTGTATTCATTATCGACGCAAGCACACCACCATCTGGATTATTCACTAACCTTTCTGCAAAGCAGTCACCACCGGAAACATAATCAAGTGCACCTAACATACAACCAATTGAGTTGTAAATACCAATCTTTGGCATGTTCGATAGAGTATCTGCATCGGTAGAATTCAAATACGCTCCTGGACCATAATAGATACCATATTCATTACCATGACCTACAAAGTGACCGAGTGCGAACCCGACATTCATCGAACAAACCGCCGCTTCACGAGTGAGATTTCCAAGCCTTTCGTATAGTTTTGCTTTTTGCCAATCGCCCGGTGCCATATCCGCAATTAAATTCTGGGTTATAGTATCACCCTGATAATCAGACCAGAGTATACCAGCTGGCAAAAACAATTTCTTTTGATAATTCACATCGGGATTTTTCTCGTAAGTTAATACCTTATTCACAAATGTCTGCGCCTGTAAGAGTGTATAACATGGTGCACGCCCTACAAATACATCAGAGTATAAATCTACACTATCGGTAGATTCGCCCCAGACATTGTCACCATCAGCATTCCAGTCGCCATCTAAATCTGAATAGTATAAATCACTCGGAATAGTGTCATTTTGGTTCCCGTCTTTAAGAATGTAGTAAACATCTCGCCTCGGCACTACCTCTTGACCATTCTCGAAATCGCACTGCCCTGCAAGAAGGAAATATATTGTCCCCCATGTTAAATTTGCGTCCTTTATAAAATTGCGAATCCTTTCGGGGTTATCAACACCTGTATAATCTGCATATATAGAATCAAGTATGACAACTTTAGATGGTACACCTTTTTTCGTCTTCCAATTCACCAGTCTCTGGAATACTGTATCAAACTCACTTGAGGTAATAGTTACATAGTCAATTGTGTCGGGCGATAA
Organism: bacterium; assembly: GCA_030619885.1. GTDB lineage: Bacteria > Hydrothermota > DG-26 > JAUXAN01 > JAUXAN01 > JAUXAN01. The sequence continues at coordinate 7,292 of JAUXAN010000021.1, read as the reverse complement.
TAAAGGTGAGAAACCTCCGTTAGTTTCAATGGGTGCAAATATATTTATATCCTCAGGATTAATGACAAGTCTACTAACCCGTTCTTCTGTAAGGACTTTTTTGACTCTTGGAGCATATATTGATATCCCTTCTTTGTAGACTATCTTAAATCGTATATTTGTATATAGGACGAGCCTTTTTTCGCCCGGAATGTACCGTATAGGATACACTAAAATATTTGCAATCCTGTATCCACCAATTGCACCGGTATTTGCAATCTCGACAAGTTTACCAGGATATTCACTGTTAGACTGATAAATTTTTGGGTCAGGTGGCACAAACTTGCTCTCCACCTTATAAGATATAGGTTGCGGTGGCTGTGTAGGGTAAATATTATACTCACCCGGGATCTCTTCTCTATTGTAATCTATTGCCTCTACTAAAACAACCTCTGCGCCTGGTGGAATAAGAACCGATATTCCTTTGCAGGGTAACAATGGTGCACCCACTTCGTGCGTGTACATACATCCTTTGAGTTTCACAACATCGTATCCTTTCTCTTCACTGAAGTGAAGGTCAACTTTTGAGAAACTGACGGTCTTTTCTATCTCCCCTGCAGAGATGGAAAAAACGAGAAAGAATAAGGTAGACAGAAAAAATAATTCTCTTCTCATTTTTACCTCCTTAATGGTTTTTTCAATTATAGAATTATACAAAATCTTGTGAACAAATTACAGACCTTCGTCGCTGCATACCGTCTGCCTGATCTTCTGATACTCTGATATTCTGGTACTCTGATATACTTCAGTTTTTCTATATACTTCTCCCTCCTAATTCTACCGCCTCTTTCCCGAGTAGATTTCTTAATTTAGATAAAAGTTCTGGGGAAGAAGAGACGAGTATGGATTTGGATACTATCCTCAACCTCTGCCCCTTTTCACCTAAAAGATTGAGATAGACCCGATTCTTACCCGGATGGTCCAGAAGAATGTATTTCATACTTTTCAATCTGTTCTCTTCGAGTCCTACTATTGGAAGGCTGATTTCAATCCGACCTACATATTTTTTTCTCATACCCTCTATAGGCAATACTTTTAAGGCAATAAGACTTGATTTGTCACCTCTGTCTGATTTTTTCCCCTTAACGATCACCATATTATCTTCTTTTATCAATCCCTCACTCTTCGCATACACTTCGGCAAAGGTGGTTACCTCTACTTCACCATCGAAATCTTCAAGTGTAAAAAATGCCATATCTTTCTGGCGGACGTCCTTCTTCTTTTTCACCCTGATAATCATTCCTCCAATTATCGGAAATTCGCCATCTAATAACCCTTCAACCTGAGTCGATGTGCAATTTGTGAAAGCATCCAATTCGTCCGCATACTTTTCTAATGGATGACCTGAGAAGTAAAAACCCAATGCCTCTCTTTCCTTCGCAAGTTTCTCACCAATAGTCCATTCTTCAATAGGTGGCAAATCGAGTTCAAGGAAAGGACCAGATTCAAAGAAGGATGTCTGAGACCTATTTACTTTTGAAACTTTACCAAATGAGAGTGGAAGTGATGTCAAAATTTTTGCTCTGTTTGTATCCATCGAGTCGAAACATCCTGCCTTTATTAGACTCTCGATAACACGTTTGTTGACCGCTCTTTTGTCAATTCTTTTCAGAAAATCCAAAAAGGTTTTAAAATTTCCATTCTTTCTTTCCTGTATTATGGAATCTATTGCTCCTTTGCCAACATTTTTTATAGCACCGACTCCAAAATTTATCCCACCGTTTGATGGTTTGAATTCGTAGTCGCTCTCATTTATGGAGGGAGGGGATATTTTTATACCCATCCTCCTTGTTTCATTTATAAGGATATTAATGCGTTTAAAATTCGTCAGTTCGCTCGTTAGGTTACAGGACATAAATTCCAAAGGATAGTGTGTCTTGAGATAGGCTGTCCGATAGGAGAGCAAGGCGTATCCTGTTGAATGTGATTTATTGAAGCCATAACCTGCGAAGGGTACCATAAGATTGAATATCTTATTCGCAGAATCTTCGTCTATCCCTTTTTCTTTTGCTCCTGAAAGAAAACGTTTACGCTTCTCGTCCATAACGGCGAGTTCCTTTTTACCCATCGCCCTGCGAAGAATGTCAGCCTCTCCAAGAGAAAATCCTGCAAGTTGCTTCGCTATCTCCATAACCTGTTCCTGATAGAGTATTATACCGTAAGTCTCTTTCAGTATGGATTCTAATGCAGGGTGCAGATATTTAACCTCCCTTTTGCGATGACGGCGATGAATGAACTCATCTTTATCCACCCCACCCAACGGACCGGGTCTATATAGAGATAGTACAGCGATAATGTCTTCAAAAGATTGGGGTGCAAGGTTCCTCAATATTTCCCTCATCCCTGAACTTTCAAGCTGGAAGATGCCTACAGTCTCACCGCTTTTTAGAAGATCGTAAGTATCCTTGTCATTTAAGGATATATCCCCAATTTCTATTCCCCTCTTTTTAAGCATTTTCAATGTAGAATGTAATACTGTTAATGTTCGCAGACCTAAAAAATCCATTTTTAAAAGTCCAATGTCTTCGAGAGATTTCATAGCATACTGGGATGCAACTGTTTTGCCACTTTTGTAAAGGGGAACATAGGTAGTCAATTTCCCTGGAGCGATTACTATTCCTGCCGCATGAGTGCTTGCATGTCTTGCCAACCCCTCCAAACTCTGGGCGATCTTGAACAACTCTTTATATTCCTCCTTGCTCTGAATTAGTCTCTTCAACTCCTCAACTTCTTTGATAGCCCTTGCTATAGTATAACCGAATGGGATCAGTTTTGCAAGTCGATCTACCTCTGCATACTTTATCTTCAGTACTCTCCCCACATCCCTCACTGCTGCACGGGCTGCCATAGTTCCAAAAGTAATGATCTGGGTCACACTCTCTTCCCCGTACTTATCAATAACATATTTAATGATCTGATCTCTTCTTTCATCCGAGAAGTCTATATCTATGTCAGGCATACCCCTCCGTTCAAGATTCATGAATCTTTCAAATATCAGACCATATTGCAATGGATTGACTTCTGTAATGTCGAGAGCATAGAGTACAAGACTCCCTACAGCAGAACCTCTTCCTGGTCCTACTGCGATGTCTCTTCTTCTCGCCTCATCAACAATTTCTTTGACTATAAGAAAGTATCCAGAGTATCCCATCTTATCGATGGTTTCGAGTTCGTTATGAAGTCGTTCCTCAAGTTCCGGAGATATATAAGTGAATTTTTTCTCAATCCCTTTTCTTACCAAATGGGATAGATAGGCGAAGGTAGACTTAAAGCCCTCTGGAATTGTAGGTTGAGGAAGATAGACCTTCTGTGCAGGTATATCTAAGAGGAGATTACATCTCTCTGCAATATCGAGTGTTGTTTTAAGTGCATCTGGTAACTCTGTAAACAGAGCTCGCATCTCCTCAGGAGATTTGAAGTATACCTCTTCTGTTTTAAACCGGAGTCTATTCTTATCTTCGAGTTCTTTCCCAGTCTGTAAACATAGAAGGATGTCGTGTGCTCTTGCATCATCTTTTTTGATATAATGGCAGTCATTGGTAGCGACTAACTTGAGGTTGAATTTGTGGGAAAAGTCTACAAGTTTTGAATTGACAATCAGATTCTCTTCGCTAAGATGATTCATCACTTCCAGATAAAAATTTTCCTCTCCAAAAATATCTATATATTCGCTGCATGCTTTGTATGCATCTTCTTCCCTGTTTTGCAGAATATAATAAGGGACCTCACCTTTCAAACATCCTGATAGGGCAATGATGCCGTTTTTAAACTGGGATAGGAGTTCTTTATCAACTCGGGGTTTGTAGTAAAACCCTTCGAGATAACCGAGTGTTGAGAGTTTAATCAAATTCCTATACCCATCCTCATTTGTAGCCAGCAGGGTAAGATGGAAAGAGGCTTCTGGAACTGTCTTGGATAATTTTCTGTCCTTCCTATTTCCGACTGCAACATAGACTTCTGTCCCTATAATGGGTTTTATGCCTTTTTTTATAGCCTTCTTGTAGAACTCTATTACGCCAAACATATTGCCGTGGTCTGTAATAGAGAGGGCAGGGTACTTGTAAAAATGTGCTGTTTTGAGGAGGTCATCTATTTTACAGGCTCCGTCTAAAAGACTATAGTCCGTGTGGACATGTAAATGGACGAAATCTGCAAATTTCATAACTATTCTGTAGGTGGTATCTTATCAGGTACATCCATATTCTCTAAAATTTTATTCAGCGGATTGGCGGAAAAAATCTCTTTGCACCTTTGGCATAGAGAAAAAGTAAACTCTTTATGTATCTCTTCCTCTAATATAGAAGAGGGTATACCATCGGTTTTTCTGATTATCTCATCTATATCTATATTTTCATCCACATCTATGGTGCCATCAAAATCTGCGAAGATATGAATTTTCACAATATATCTCTGCCCTTTTATAACTTTCCCACACCTATCGCATGTAAACTGCATGAGACAAGTTTAAAAACCTTCTCATCAAAGTCAAGAAAAAAGAGCCACTGATTGCATCTCTGGATCCGTATGGACGGATTACGCAGATTTCAGATTAAGGCACAGGAAAAAGTTGGGTTATGTTAAATGTTTATCACTCTCTGTAGTAGATTTATATAATCTAAAAGTTGTCTTGTTATAAGAAAATTTTTCTTAACCCACTCCCTCCCAAAATCTCCCATTTTACTTCTCAATTTTGGCTTTCTTAAAATTTCCGTAACTCTGTCTACCCACTCCTCGGTGTTCTTCGGGTCAACAAGGTATCCGTTTTTCCCATCTATTATTTGAAGTGGTATTCCCCCTACGCAAGAACCTACCACTGGAGTTCCTTTCCATAGTGATTCAGATACCGTCAACCCAAAGCCTTCTTTTAAAGACTTCTGAAGTATAACAGAAGAGACCCTCTGCAATGCATTTACCAATATCTGATTCTCAACTGCTATCAAAATTAAGTCTTTATTATCCATTACTCTTCTCGTTAACTTTTCGTACAGCATAGGACCTTCTGGGTCATCAGTTGCCATCGAACCCAAAAGGACTAATCTACAATCTACCTTCCGTTTTACAAGTTCATAAACTTCTATAACACTTTCTGTGCCCTTCCATTTATCAAATCTTGATATTTGCGAAATGATGGGTTTATCTGTTGGTATTTTAAATTTTGAAAGAGTTTTCGATATCAATTTGTCAGAGATTTCCTTATTCTTGGGAGTCAAGGGGTCTAACGAAGGATAGATGCAACTTTGCGGTACCGGTAATTCTTGTTTGAAATAGTTCTCATTTGAAAGGATGACTTCATTGTATCTTAATATGAATAGCTTAAGATATGCCCATAATTCTGGATTTGGATTCGACATGTCTACATGACATCTCCATATCCATGGTTGCTTCTTTCTAAAAAATTTCACAAGAGGTAAAGGTTGTGGGTCGTGAACAATCACACAATCATGGTCTATATGCGTGTAAACTGAGAACCTCTCGTTACATTCCATATAAACTCTTTTCTTAATTTCAGAAAGATTCAGTTTTTCTCCCTGTAGTGCATTATGAAATTTTTTAGTTATTGTGAAAAAATCTAAAGTCCCATGCAGTATCTTCCAGTCGACATCTATGCCGACATCGTTCATCAATGGAATCAGACTTGTCAATATCTCTGCAACGCCACCTCCTTGATATGTAGAATTTAAATGAATGACGCGTTTTCCTAAAAGTGGTGTTGCTGCCTTAAATATCTTGCCAATTATCTCATCACCGACGATTTTTCTATAATCATCTAAACTTGCCATTTTTCAATCATCTCCTTCCACAGGTTTTCAAGGTTGATAAAAAATTTAAAAATCTCAATACCTCGTCGGCATTTTTAAGATAATATCTGGCGGAAGTTTTTCTCAATTTTTCTGTTACAAGGATTGTAAGTCCACTCTCAGATAAAAATCGAAATGCATCTTCATCCGTCGTGTCGTCACCAATGTAGATAGGAAAACTTTCCTTCCCAAACTTGTTGATGAGAAGTTCCACTGCCGCCCCCTTACTTACGCCACCAGGTCTAATCTCCACAACTTTCTTGCCGATACATATATCAAGAATGCCTGATTTAACATATCGCCACGCTGAATCGATAAATTTACTCACTACCTTTGATGCCAATTTATCAGCCACTAAACGGAAATGGAGAGCGAGCGCATACTCTTTGTCTTCTACAAGAAAACCTTTGTTTCCTTCTATCATAGCATCGGTCTTCTTTTTCAATCGTTGGATAATCTTTTTTAATCCTTTAGTGTCGTAAATCTTGACTGTATGATCCTCCTGTGGAGTTACCTCTAAACCATGAACTCCTACATAGAACACATTTTTTAGAGGTAGTATTTTCTTTAAATCCTCTACTTTTCTTCCACTAACTATGGAAGCCTTTATATGAGGACAGGAAGTGAGTTTATGTAAGGTATTAAATACCTTTCGTTTTGGCAATGCTTCCTTTGGGGAAGGTGCTATAGGAACCAATGTGCCGTCATAGTCTAAAAAGATAAAGAAACTAAAAGCCCCCTTAAGGGTAGGAGTCAATGTATCTAAATTATCGAAAAGGTATTTCGGTTTCATTTCAAGCCTTCACAAGTTAAAATATTCTGGAGCCATTTATGGATACTGTTCTTTTTTACTCTGTTTCTTAGCGCTTTCATACGCCGATTTTTTTCAATCTCTGACATTTCCAATGCATCTCTAATTTTGTCACAAACGGCGTCTATATTGAATGGGTTAACTAACAGAGATTCCTTCAGTTCTGCAGCAACTCCAGCAAATTCACTCAGTATGAGTATACCATCTTCTTCGGTCCTTGCTGCAACATATTCCTTGGCAACGAAATTCATTCCATCCCGAAGAGGCGTTATGAGTGCTACATCTGCTGCCCGATAGTATGGAATCAATTGTTCAAATGGGAAGGAACGATAAAAGTATCTGATTGGTACCAACCCCATCTGTGTGAATCTCCCATTTATCCTTCCTACCGTCTCATCTATTTTTCGCTTCAACTCACGATATTCCCCTACTTTTGTCCTCGATGGTGCAACTATTTGAACAAAAGTGAATTTTCCCCTTAAATTTGAGAAACGAATTAGTAATCTCTCTATTGCTAAAAGTCTTTCTATGATACCTTTCGTATAGTCGAGTCTATCCACCCCAAGAATCATGAACTCTGTCTCGATACTTCGCCGTATCCTATTAGCCCTCGCAATTGTTTCTTTACGAGAGGCAATATCGTT